>DASSGZ010000036.1:0-2420 GCA_035693165.1 Chloroflexia bacterium
GACGCCGCGATGCGCGACCAGCTCCGCGCCGCCATCGCCGCCGATACCTTGATTTCGGTGCCCGCCCTCAGCGGCGGCTTCTCCGAACACGCCGACAAGGCCGACCTCTCTTATGTCGAGTCGTATAGCCTGGTAAACTACCTGGTCAGCACGTTTGGCCCCGACCGGATGCGCGCCCTTTTTGCCGCGCTGCACGATGGCCGGACCATCGAGGAGGCGCTCCAGGCCACCTATAACCTGAACCTGGCCGGGCTCGAAGCGGGATGGCGCCAGGCCATCGGCGCGCGCCCGCCGGCTGCCGCCGTGGCCACCGCCGTCGTGAGCGCGACGGCGGTGCCGACCTACCCGCCGATCGCGGCCGCGCCCTCCAGCGCCTCCGCCGCCCTGGCCGCGCCCACCGCCCGCCCCGCTGCACCAGCCGCCGTTACCGCCGGGGATTCCGGTATCGCGGCGGTGGGGGCCGGGACGGGGCCGGACGCCGGGGTGCTGATCCTGGGCCTGGCCGCGGTGCTGTGCGCCGGCGGCCTGGTGACCGGCCTGCTGCGCCTGCGCTCGCAGCGAAAGAGGACCCTATGACCCGCCATCCTGCCGCTCCGCGCATGGACCGCTGCCGCCCGGTCGCCCGGCGGGCGCCGGGCCTCGCCGCCCTGCTGATCGGCCTTGTGGCCCTCGCCGGCTGCACCTGGCCCTGGGAACCGGCGCCCCCGCCCGCCGCCCCGCCCACGGCAACCGCGCCCGCCGCCTGGGCGCCCACACTGCCCACGGCCACCGTCCCGCCCTCCCCCGTGGCCCAAGCCGGGCACTTTGTCGACGCCGACCAGGGGATCGCGCTCGACTATCCGACCACCTGGAAGCGCCAGGCCAGCCAGGACCCGCGCATCCTCACCTGGCTGCTGGTGCCGGGGCAGGGCGTCGGCATCGGCATCTATGCCGGCGCGCTCACAGCCGGCGCCACGCTGGAGCAGGCGGCCGGGCAGGTGCGCGACCTCAGCACCGGCGGCCTGAGCGCCGTCACCGACCGGCCCGCCCACGCCCTCACCCTGGCCGGCGGCCGCCCCGCCTGGGTCGTCGAGTATGACGCCAAGGAAAGCGACGGCAGCGCCGTGCGCGCCGTGCTGATCACCACCACCCGCGGCGGCCAGGTCGCCGCCCTGATCGCCTTCGGCGCCCCGGACGACATCGAGGCGGTGCGCCCCGCGTTGACCCAGGCCGCCACGCATCTGACCCTGACGCCGCCGCAGGTGGCCGGCGTGCCCCGCGAGGATGCCCTGGTGCGCGTCGGCGGCGAGTCCAACAACCCGCGCGATTACGACCCGGCCACCATGGACGGCCACTCGCCCATCTTCAGCGGCCTGGTCGCCTTCAATCCCCAACTGCAGGTGGCCCCCGACCTGGCCGAGGCCTGGGACCTGGACGCCAGCGGCACGGTCTATACCTTTCACCTGCGCGCCAACGCCCGTTTCCACAACGGCCGCCCGGTCACGGCGCAGGATGTGATCTACTCCTGGGAGCGCGCCGCCTCGCCGGCTGTGGATTCGCATACGGTGCTGACCTACCTGGGGGACATCGTCGGCATCGGCGCGCGGCGGGCGGGCCAGGCCGAGCACATCAGCGGCTTGCGCGCGCTCGACGACCACACCCTGCAAGTCACCATCGACGCGCCCAAGCCCTACTTCCTGATGAAGCTAACCTACACCACCGCGGCCATCGTCGACCGGGCCAACGTCGAGTCGGGCCCGGACTGGTACCGCACGCCCAACGGCACCGGCCCCTACCGGCTGATCCGCTGGGAACCCGGCAAGCTCGAACTGCTGGAGCGCTTCGACGGCTTCTACCTGCCGCCGCCGCCGATCCGCTACCTGGTGACGCAGTTGTACGCCGGGGTGGGCACGCGGCTCTATGAAACCGGCGCCATCGATATGACGAGCGTGAGCCGCGCCGACGTAGCCCGCATGCGCGACCCGGCGGAACCACTGCATGCCGAGTTCCACGAAAGCGCCAGCATGTGCACGTCCTACATCAGTTTTGACGTGACGCAGCCGCCGTTCGACGACCCGCAGGTGCGCCAGGCGTTCGCGCTGGCCGTGGACCGGCAGCGCTACATCGACATCGTGCTGCGCGGGGCGGCCATCCCGGCGCATGGGCTGTATCCGCCCGCGCTGCCCGGCTACAATCCGGCCCTGGCGGGCCTGGCGTTCGACCCCGCGCTGGCCCGGCAACGGCTGGCGGAGTCGCGCTATGGCGACGCAACGCACCTGCCGCCGATTACCCTCACCGACAGCGGCTTCGGCAGCGACGTGAACGCGGGCACGGCGGCGCTGGTGGGCATGTGGCAGACCACGCTGGGCGTGGCGATCCAGGTCGAGAACCTGGAGCCGGATCGCTACCAGGACGAGGTGCAGGCCGGGCGGCATGGGCAG
>DASSGZ010000037.1:0-16213 GCA_035693165.1 Chloroflexia bacterium
CGCCACGGTGACCGATTTCGCGATGGATGTCACGCTCTATAGCCCTCCCTCTGGATGCCGGTACGTTGTCACACTGAGCGCAGCGAAGAGTCTCACCCAACTCAAACGAGACGAGATTCTTCGCTGCGCTCAGAATGACAGTTGGGGCTTGTCACTCTGAGCGCAGCAAAGAGTCTCGTCGTCGCGGCGGGCGGCCTACGCTGCGGGCAGGCCCTTGCCGCCCACGGGCACGACCTCGATGCGCTCGCCGCCCGCGATGAGGGGCCGGCCCCGCGCGATCAGCGCCTGCACCTCGGGGCGGGTGAGCGACGCCGCGTGGGCCTCCCGGCTCTGCCACACCTCCGTGACCCAGATGGCGTCCGGCTCGGTGGGTGAGAGGTTGATGATGTAGAGGTCACAGCCGGGCACGTCCGGCATCGTGCCCGCCGCCTCCAGGAGGATGGCAACCAGCGCATCCTTCTGGCCGGGCTGGGTGACGATCTTGCCGTATAATCCGAATTTGCTCATATGCTCCTTCCTGCGCGGGCCATGCGGCCGCACTGGGGTGATCGTATCACAAACGGTTGGGCCTGTCGAGCAGCGCGCGGCATCCGGGCGGGCGGGCAACCTCTCCCCCGGCCCCTCCCCGCCGCGGGGAGGGGAGTGACTTTCGCTCACCGAAGCGATTCCCCCCTTCCCGCGGCGGGACGGGGGGCAGGGGGGTTAGGTTGGTCGGGCCGCGAACCCGTCTCTGTCCGCCCCGATCCATCCGTCACTCCGCACTCGTTAGGCACACTTCGAGCTCCGCGATAGCCTGGGCCGTGGTGTGGAACTGGACGGCGTGCCAGCCGCAGGCGCGGGCCGCGGTGACGGCGGCGGCCACGTCGTCCAGGAAGACGATCTCGGCGGGGGCCAGGTCCAGGCGCGCGGCGGTGAGCGCGTAGATGTGCGGGTCCGGCTTCTGCAGGCCCACCTCGTGCGAGTAGATGATCAGGTCGCACAGATCCGCGAAGCCGTAGCGGGCCTGCTCCTGGGCGCGCGCCCCCACGAAGCTATTGCTGAGGATGGCCGTGCGGTAGCGCGGGCGCAGCCCGGCGAAATAGGACGCCAGATCGGTGTTGAGTGTGCCGCAATACTCGGTCCAGAGGTCGGCCATGAAGGCGGCCACCTGTGCCCCGTCCAGCCCCAGGGTCGCGGCTACGCGCGCTTCGACCTCGGCCTCCGTAATGGTCCCGATGCTGCCCGCCCGCCACACGTCCCCGAGCCGCGCGTTCAGGTCCCCCGCCGGCAGCCCGAGCCGCCCCTCCCACCGGGCGTCCCACCCCGTGCGCGGCGTGATCTCCAGCACCCCGCCGATGTCAAACACCACGCCGCGAATCGCCAAGGTCGCCTCCTGGTTATCAGGGGTCAGTAGTCAGGGGTCAGCCGTGTGCTACCCACCGCTACGCGAACAGCCGTCAGGCGCCAACCGTCAGAAGTAACTGTCATTCTGAGCGCAGCGAAGAATCTCGTCTCGTTCGGATACAAGACGAGACTCTTCGCCGCGCTCGGAGTGACAAGCGTTTTATTGACCACTGACCACTGACCACTCGTCGTTACTCAGCACTCGCCGGCGGCAGCACGTACTCCACACCGGCCAGGGGCAGGGCGTCGGGGCCGAGCAGGGCCGCGCCCAGGGCGAAGGCCCACCAGGCGCGCGCCGGGTCGGCGTCGAGGCGCAGGATGAGCGTGTTGGGGCCCGCCCGCAGCGGCACCGGCACCGTGCGCCGGGCGAAGGCCCCCGGCGGGGCGTGCATGGGCTCCGGCCCGGCGGGGGCGGGCGCCAGGGCCACCTCCGCGCCGTTGACGAAGACGCGCGTTGGGCCGCCCGCCTGGAAAGCCACTACCGCCTCGCGTGCCTCCGGACTGACGATGCGGGTCACAGCATAGGCGGCCATCGGCTCGCCCGCCTCCAGTTGGGCGCGCACCGGCTCGGCCAGGAACAGGCCGTAGGGCGCGGTCAGGGCGGGCACGGCGGCGGTATCCTGCGCGAAGGGCTGCCAGGTCAGCGCGTCCGTCAGCCTCCCGGCGGCGTCCACCACGGCCTCGGGCGCGACGCGCTGCTGCGCGCGGTTGAACACCGCCGCCTGCCAGACCGGGATCGACGGGAAGAGCGGCGCGCTCGTGTGCCGCGTGGTCCAGGTGGCCCCACGCCAGGTGATCGTCGCCACCACCGTCCAGCGTAGCGGGCGGGCCGCCCCGCTGAAGGCGAACGGCGCGTCCAGGATCAGCGGCGCCACGACCCCGGCGTGCTCAGCGGGGTAGGGCCTGACCTCGCCCTGGTCATACAGCGTCCAGGTCAGGGCCAGGTCGTAGGTGCTGCCGTCCGCGGGCGCGGCCACGATCAGTGCGCCGAGCGTGCGCGCCGCTTCCTCCGGGGTGATATACTCGCGCACCTGGGCGAACGGCCCGCCCAGCCGGGCCACGGCATCCACCCAGCCCGGCGTCTCCATGTCCAACGCCAGCACGGCGTCGAGCAGCGCCGGGCCCTCCGCCGCCGGGGCCGCGTCGCCCAGCAGCCGCGCTACATCGGCAGCCACCACGCCCAGGTTGTGCAGCGGTCCCAGGGCGCTCAGCGCGCCCGTGCGCTCCACCACGATGTCCAGCGGCGCGCGCTTATCCTGCGCGGGCACGGCAATGGTAGTGCGGAGCGTGTCGGGGTCGTAGCTCCAGTTCTCGTGCGCGATGCCGTTCACGTGGACGGTCGCGGGGGCGCGGGTGCCTTCCAGGCGGATCTCGTAGGCGCGGGTGGGCGGCAGCGCGGGGCAGCGGCCCTCGACCGGATCGATGGTGATCTCGCAGCGCCGCCCGCCCTGCGTCTGCGTGTTGATGGTCGTCCACTCGGCCTCGCCGCGCAGGTAGGCTTCGGTCGTGCCGTCGTCCTCGTAGAGCCGGAACTGGCCGTGCTCGCCGGGGAACGCGGTCAGGATGAGCTGGTCCTTGGGGATGGCGTCCGTCGTCGGGGCGGGTGGGGCCAGCGGCAGGATGGCCCCGGCGCGCAGCAGCATCGGCATGCGCCGCAGGTCGCCCACCAGGCGCACCCAGCGCGGCCCGGCGAACGTCTCGCCGGTCTCGTAGTCGATCCAGGTGCCAGGCGGCAGCCAGACATCGGCATGGGCCAGGCCGGTGGCCGGGTCGGCGGGGTGGACGATGGGCGCGGCGATCATCGCGTCGCCCAGGTAGTACTGGTAGCGGGCCACGTAGGCCGAGTCGTCCTCCGGCGAGTCGTAGTACATAGGGCGGCAGAGGGCGATGCTGGTGTCGGTGGCAACGCGGGCCATGGTGTAGAGGTAGGGCACCAGGGCGTAGCGCCAGTGGAACGCCGCCTGCGCCGCCTCGAACACCGGGCCGGGGAAGGCCCAGGGCCGCCGCTCGGCCAGCGGGTCGTTGGTCGAATGGAGGCGCAGGCACGGGCTGAGCGCGCCGAACTGCACCCAGCGCGCATATAGCTCCGGCGTGTCGGGCCCGAAATGGCCGCCGATGTCGTGGCTCCACCAGCCGTAGCAGACGTTGCTCGCGGTGGCCGTGAAGTAGGGCAGGAATTGCAGCGCGGACCAGAGCGCGAACGTGTCGCCGGAGAAGCCGATATAGTAGCGGTGGTTGCCCAGCCCGCCCCAGCGGCTGTAGAGCATGGGCCGCAGCCCCCGGCGGCGCGAGTCGTTGAAGTGCAGGTGGTTGATCCAGCCGAGTGGGTCCAGCCCCGGCAACTCCGACACCTCGCCCTGCTGCCAGTCCATCCACCAGAAATCGACGCCCTGCTCCTCCATCGGGTGGTGCAACAGCTCGAAATAGTGGCGCACGAATTGCGGATCGCTGATGCGCATGGCGACCGGCGTGCCCTGGCTGGTGTCGTGGCCCAGCGCCGCGGCGAAGCGCGGGTAGATCTCCTCGAACTGCTGCACGCCCTCGGCGGGGTGCAGGTTGAGCGTCACGCGCAGGCCGCGGTCGTGGACCCAGCGCAGGAAGCCCGCCGGGTCGGGGAACAGCTCGCGGTTCCAGGTGTAGCCGGTCCAGGCGTGCGGCGTGTGCCAGTCCATGTCGAGCACCAGCACGTCGAGCGGCAGGTCGTGGGCGGCGAAGTCCCGCACCAGGGCTTGCAGATCGGCGGCGCTGTAGGCCCAGAAGCGCGACCACCACGCGCCCAGCACAAAGCGCGGGATCAGCGGCACGGCCCCGCCGAAGCGGGTATACTCGGCCAGGGCGGCCCGATAATCGTGCCCGTAGCCGAAGAAGTACCAGTCCTGCGTCTCGTGGGCGCGCGGCGGGTGCACCCAGCCGTCCACCGGGTCGTAGAGCACGGCGCGGCTGTCGTCGAACAGCGTCCAGCCGTCGCGCGAGAGCAGGCCGGGGTCGAGCGCCACGGCGCCCGCCGCGCCGTCGAGCGTGCGGGTGGTGCCGCGCAGGTTGCCGGTGTCGGGCTTGCCGGGCCGCCAGGTGCGCGCCGCGCCGTTTAGCGGGAAGGCGATCTCCAGGTTCTCCGTCATGAAGGGACTGGCGCCGGGCGTGTAGCGCAGCGCCAACGCGCCCGTATCGAGCACCAGCGTCTCGCCCTCGTCGCGGGCGGTGAATGGCGGCACGGGGCCCTCGCGGGTGGGGAAGGCGAAGGTGCCGCGGTCCTCGAAGGCGCCCGTGGCGCTCCATTCGAGCCGCAGCAGGCGCGGGGTCAGCACGGTGAACCGCGCCCGCCCGCGCACTACGCAGGCGGCGGGGTCGGCGGCGGGTCGCCCGCGCATGCGCACCCGTTCCAGCACGGTCGTTTCAGGATGAGTGGTCATGATGCAGCGCCTCCTGGAGCACCCGGCCGGATAGGTGTGGCAACGGACCCGCCGCGCGGGGCGAGTCACAAGGCCGGTAGCCCGGCTCTATTATACAACGCGGGCGGATGAGTGGTCAGGGGGCAGAGGGCAGGGGTCGGTGGTCAGAAGTAACTGTCATTCTGAGCGCAGCGCAGAATCTCGTCTCGTGCGACGCAGCGCCGAGACTCTGCGCTGCGCTCAGAGTGACAAGCGTTTTACTGACCCCTGACTCCTGCCCCTCGTTTGCCGCTTTGGCCGCCCGCCCGGCCATACGATAGAAAGAGCGCGTTGCCGCCCCTGGCCCGCGGGAGCCGGACCGGTGGGTGGCAGACGCCGCCCCGCGCATGGGTTCGCACATGAAAGGAGTACCTGACGATGAGAATTGGTCTCGCGAGTGTCTTGGTCGATGATCTGGACAAGGCGCTGAAGTTTTACACCGAGGCGTTGGGCTTTGTCAAGAAGACCGATATGCCCGTAGGTCCCGGCGCGCGCTGGCTCACCGTGGTCTCGCCCGAAGGCCCGGAGGGCATCGAACTGCTCCTGGAGCCGATGGGCCACCCGGCGGCCCCGGTCTTCCAGAAGGCGCTGTACGATGCGGGCATCCCCTACACCTCGTTCCTCACCGACGACATCGAGAAGGACGTGGCCCGCATGAAGGCGCACGGCGTCGTGTTCCGCGTCGAGCCGGCCCAGATGGAATACGGCGGGACGGATGCTATGTTCGAGGACGGCTGCGGCAACCTGATTAACCTGCATCAGGTGTAGTCGGGCGTCCGTAGGTCAGTTCACCGCGAAGGAACGAAGGACGCAAAGGTTGTTTATATAGGTCTCGTTCTTCGCGGCTTCGCGGTGCATCATGCGCCTATACTCAAGGAGCACTACTATGATCAGCGAGCCAAAGGTCGAGGAGCGCGCCGCGCAGCCCTATGTGGCTGTGCGCACGCGGGTGCCCATGCCCAACTGGGGCCACCTGCTGCCGGGGCTGTGGGGCGAGGTCTACGGCTGGCTGGACCGGCAGGGCGTGGCGCCCGCCGGGCCGCCCCTCATTCGCTACCTCGTCATCGAAATGCAGACCGAGCTGGAGATCGACGTGGGCGTGCCCGTGGCGCGCGCCCTGGCCAGTGATGGCCGCATCACCGCGGACGTGCTGCCGGCGGGGCGCTATGCCACGCTGGTCTACACCGGCGACTACTCCGGCCTGGTCGGGGCCACCGCCGCGCTGCTGGACTGGGGCGCGGCGCAGGGCCTGGCCTGGGACAGCCACCCCGGCCCGCGCGGCGACGAGTTCGGCGCGCGCTTCGAGTCCTACCTCACCGACCCGCAGGAGGAACCGGACCCGGCGCAATGGCAAACCGAACTGGGGATGCGCGTGGCGGACGGCACATGACCGTTGCCATTCTGACTAGAGCGCCATAGGAGAATTGTCATTCTGGGCGCAGCGAAGAATCTCGTCTCGGACGGGATGGCGACGAGACTCTTCGCTGCGCTCAGCGTGACACGGGGCCTGGGAGCCGGCGCAACCGGCCTAAATGGCGGAGATAATATCCAAAAACCTCTGCGTCCTCTGCGTCTCTGCGGTGTCGATCGCATCCTCGACGGATACAGCACTGGTTTGACAGACGGCCCCGCCCTACCCTATAGTGGGCCGGAATATTCGATCAGGAGGCTGTTTGTGGGCCAACCCCCCGCGGGCATGTCCCGCTATATCGCCTTGCTGCGCGCCATCAACGTGGGCGGGCACATCGTCAAGATGGAGGATCTGCGCCGGCACTTCGCGGACCTCGGCTTCGCCGACGTGGCAACCTTCATCGCCAGCGGCAACGTCATCTTCGACACGCCGGAGACCGACGCCGCCGCGCTCGAACGGCGCATCGAGCGCCACCTGCGCGACGCGCTCGGCTACGCGGTGGCGACGTTCCTGCGCACGCCCGCCGAACTCGCCGCCGTCGCCCACTACCAGCCCTTTCCCGATGCCGGCCAGATCGGCGAGGGCGCGCTGTTCGTCGCGTTCCTGCGCACGGCCCCCGCCGCGGAGGCGCGGCAGAAGGTCGCCGCCCTCGCCACACCCACCGATAGCTTCCAGGTCCACGAGCGCGAACTCTACTGGCTCTGCCGCACCCGGCTCAGCGAGTCGCGGGTGTCGGGCGCGCTGCTGGAAAAGACGCTCGGCCTGCCCGCGACGATGCGCAACATCACCACGGTCCGCAAACTGGCCGCCAAGTACCCGTCCACCGGCGAAGGATGATCCCGCCGCCCACGCCGGGCCGGAGGAGGACCCGATGACCATCCGCGACGCCTACAACACCTGGGCCGCCACCTACGACACCGACCGCAACCTGACCCGCGACCTCGATGCCCAGGTGACGCGGGCCACGCTGGTCGGGCAGCCCGCGGCACGCATCCTCGAGCTGGGCTGCGGCACGGGCAAAAATACCGCCTTCCTGGCCCAACTCGGCGGGCGCGTCCTCGCGCTCGACTTCGCCGAGGGCATGATCCGCCAGGCGCAGGCCCGCGTGCCCGCCGCCCATGTCGGCTTCGCCGTCGCCGACCTGACGCGCCCCTGGCCCGTGGCCGCCGGTGCGGTCGATCTCGCCGTCTGCAACCTGGTGCTGGAGCACATCGCCGATCTCGGCTTCATCTTCGCCGAGTCGGTGCGCTGCCTGGCGCCGGGCGGCCGGTTCTTCGTGGCCGAACTCCACCCCTTCAAGCAATACCAGGGCAGCAAAGCCGTCTACGGGCCGGCGCAAGCGCGCGCCCAGATCCCGGCGTTCGTGCACCACATCTCGGCCTTCCTCGACGCCGCAAGCGCCGCGGGCCTCACGTTGCTGAGCCTCAAAGAGTGGTGGCACGCCGAGGACGCGGCGGCCCCGCCCCGGCTAGTGTCGTTTCTGTTCCAGAAGTGACCTCGTGGCGCACGGGCCGACCTCTCCCCCGGCCCCTCCCCGCCGCGGGGAGGGGAGTCACTGTCAATTGCAAAAGCGATTCCCCCCTTGCCCCCGCGGAGGGGAGTTACCGTCAATTGCGAAACCGATTCGACTCTTCCCGCCGCGGGAAGGGGAGCGGGAGGGTTAGGTTGGCCGCGTGCCCCGATGCTGTCCCGCGTGCCGGGTCAGGCGGGCACGGCGTCCGGCATGGAGACGACGCCCGGTTGCGGCAGCAGGCCCAGGTCGTCCTCGGTGTTCCAGTGTTCCGCGACCCTTAAACTCCTTCGCATCCTGCGCGCCTTCGCGGTGAGATAATCACGTAACTCGCGGCGCGCGCAAGGCGCCGTACACCGCGTTGAGGGCGCGCTGGGCGTCGCGCTGCCGGCCGATGTCGGCGTGGCCGGGCAGCAGCGGGGCGGTGAGGAACACGAACACGAGGGCGTAGGCCGGGTCGATCCAGAGGAAGGCGCCCGTGCTGCCGCCGTGCCCGAACGAGGCGTCGGAGGCCAGCAGCACGCCCATGGGGCTGCGCTTGCCCCAGCCCAGCGCGGCATACACCGGCTTGCCCGTGTCGAAGCCGGCCAGGCCGGGCTGCACGCGGGTCATGGCGGCCAGGGCGGCGGGGCTGAGCAACGGGTCGTCCGGCGGCCCGCCGGTGAGCAGGGCGCGCCCGAAGGCCAGCAGGTCGTTTGCCGTGGTCCAGAGACCGCCGTAGGGCGCGGCCAGGGTGCGGAAGTAGGCTTCCTCCTCCGGCCCGTCCTCGAACGTCACCGCCGCCGTACGCGCCCCGTCGGCGGGGTCAAAGCCGGTGCTCGCCATGCCCGCGGGCGCGAAGATATGGTCGCGCAGGTAGGCGGGATAGGGCTGCCCGCTCAGCCGGGCGATCAGTTCGCCCAGCACCACGAAGGACAGGTTGCAGTATTCGTAGTGGCTGCCCGGCGCGAAGCGCACACCGCGCTCGCAGGCGGCGCGCAGGAAGGCCGCGGGCGGCGCGCGCTGGATGTAGAGGTCGTCCATGGTGTCCGGCAGGCCGCTGGTGTGGGTTAGCAGGTGCCAGACGGTGATCTGCTCCTTGCCCTGCTGCCCGAATTCCGGGATGACGCGGGCCACCGGGTCGTTTAGCAGCAGCCGCCCCGCCTCCGCCAACTGCATCACGGCCAGGGCGACGACCGGCTTGGTGACGGAGGCCACCGGGAAGATGGTGTCCAGGCTCACGGGGGTGCTGTCCGCCGCCGTGTGCATCCACAGCGTGCCCGCGGCGTTCCCGACCGCGACGACCACGCCCCCATACAGCCCCGCGGCCACCGCCTCGTCGGCCACGGCCCCGGCCCGCGCCAGCCGCGCGGGATGGAAATCGGCTAATTCCGCCATGCGCTCCTCCATCGCTAACCCGCCTGCCTCTCGCGCGTCCATGATACCATAGAGTGTGCCGGACACAAAGCAAGGGCGGAGGTGGCTTGCCACTTCCGCCCCTGGAGGCCGCATGGCACCGGTTAGACAGCCGGCGCTTGCTTTATCTTAGAGCCCGGCGAGAATGCCGAGGATCTGGTTCAACAGGTTGGCGATCGCGCTTAGCGGACCGCCGCCATTGAGCAGGTTGGCGACTGCACAAAGCAGATCACCAAGCAGGCCCCCGCCCTGTTGAGCGGTGATATCAAGCACGACCTGGCTTAACTGCACGCGCAGCCCCAGCAGATTGAGGTCGAGCGGGCCAAGCGTCA
Source organism: Chloroflexia bacterium (assembly GCA_035693165.1). Classification (GTDB taxonomy): domain Bacteria; phylum Chloroflexota; class Chloroflexia; order QHBQ01; family JAICKM01; genus JAICKM01. The sequence goes on from DASSGZ010000037.1 coordinate 9,460, forward strand.
GGTGCAGAATCTGGCAGGTGCCTGCCGCGGCCAGCGGCACGGTCACCGGCACGTTGGTCACGGTTCCCAGCGTCCCCGTTGGGTCGGTAAGGGTACCGCTCAACGTCCCGATACCCACCAATTGGCCGTTTTGGACCGCCACCCTCGTAAGGTTGAGTGTACCAGCAAAGGTACCGCCGGTAGTCGCGGGACTCGCGCCCGTGATCCCCAGCCCGCTAAACAGGCCCGGTACGATCGCCAGAATGTGGTTCAACAAGTTGGAGAGGCCGCTCAGGGCACCCCCGCCGTTGAGCAGGTTGGCCACGGCGCACAGTAGATTACCCAGCAAATTGCCGGGACCGGACTGCGCTGTGATGTCGAGTGTGACCTGGTTCAGGTGGACCACTAACCCCAGCAGATTGAGGTCGAGCGGGCCAAGCGTTAGATGCAGGATCTGGCAAGTGCCGGAAGCCGCTACAGGTAAGGTCACAGGCACGTTCGTCACGGTGCCCAATACTGTGCCTGCCGAGGTGACGGTACCGCTTAACGTACCGAGGGCGACAAGTTGACCATTCTGCACTGCGAACCGACTAATGTTAAGTGTCCCAGCAAAAGTACCTCCTGGGCTCGCCGGGAAGGTCCCTGTTACGGGGATGTTCTGCGCCGGACTGGCCGCGCTGGGTGCGCTAGGGGCTGCCGCTGCGGCGCTCATCGGCGCCAGCGTGAATACACTTAGCGCCACCACTAACAGGGTCAGGATTCCTCGTCGAAATTTCATGCGTTTCTCCTTATCTAGCCGTAGTGGAACGTCGTTGAGTCTACGGCCTATTGACCCGCCGGCAACGCCTCCTGCGTGGGTACCCTCTCTGCAGAATGCGGGAGTATTGCCAGGCGTCTGTCAGGATACATCGCGCCCGCGTTTACTATAGCAGATAGTATGCCACATCTGGATCAAAAGACATATTGACTCTGATATTGTATATCCTATATCAGAATCAACTAATAGTAGTAGTAATAAAACATCAGCCCGCTTGCCCGCTGCTGGGGCCGGCGCCCCGGCAGCTTTTCCGGGACATGCCACAGCGCGCCCCGGTAGCGACCCCGGCTCCGGCTGCGTTCTGGTATACTGCTGTCGCGTTGTATTATGGGACGGAACAAGCGCCGCGGCTCGCGAGCAGAAGCCGGTGACCCTGCCGGGGAGACAAGGCAATCTAGAGGGTAGCGATGAGTTGGGCGAAATATGCCGTCGAAGCTCTGGGCAAAGGGCAAGAGGCACAAATCAAACCGCGCGGCCACTCCATGCGCGGCAAAGTGAACGACGGCGACCTCGTGACCGTCGCCCCGTGCGACCCCGCCGGACTGCAGGTCGGGGATATTGTCCTCGTCCGCGTGAAGGGGAACGACTACCTGCACCTGATCAAAGCCATCGACCGGGGCCGGTTTCTCATCGGCAACAACCGCGGCGGGGTCAACGGCTGGGTCGGCCCCAATTGCATTTACGGGATTGCGACGAAGATTGAACCCCGCTAGCCGGGCGCCCACCGGCGACAGGGGTACGGGCAGAGTCGGCGGCGTCAGCGGCCCGCCGCCGGGATCGGTGCCCCTGGGAGAGACATATGACCAACCCTCCCGCCACCGGCGACCACCTGCGCCGGCACTACCGCGATGCCACCCGGTTCAACGCCCGCGTGCAGTTGCACGTGCGCTTCAGCGTGAACAAGCAGGGCTGGCAGCGCTGGGTCTTTGACCAGGTGACCTGGCCTACCACGGGCCGGGTGCTCGAACTCGGCTGCGGACCGGGCTACCTCTGGGCGGCCAACCGCGGGCGCCTTCCGGCGGGCCTGGCGCTGCTGCTCACCGATTTCTCGCCGGGGATGCTGGCCGAGACCCGGCGGGTGCTGGCATGGACGGGCCACCCCTTCGCCTACGCCGCGGCCAACGCCCAATCCATCCCCCTGGCCGACGCGACGTGCGCCGTGGTCATCGCCAACCACATGCTCTACCACGTGCCCGACCGGGCGGCGGCCCTGGCCGAGATCCGCCGCGTGTTGCGGCCCGGCGGGTGCCTCTACGCCTCGACCCTCGGCGGTGGCCACATGGCCGAGGTGCGCGCCCTGCTGCGCCGCTTTCAGCACGGCGCCGGGTACGACCACTATTTCTTGCGCGGCATCGGCTTCAACCTGGAGACCGGCGCGGACGAACTGGCCCCCTGGTTCCCGTCGGTGCGCCTGCGCCGCTATGACGACGCCCTGGTCGTGACCGAAGCCGCGCCACTGGTCGCCTATATCCGCTCGCTGCTACCGCTGCCGGAGGGCGTGCCCGGCGACCCGCGCAGCGACCTGACCGCCTTCATCCAGCAGGAGTTGGACACGCATGGTCCGCTGCATATCAGCACGGACACCGGGCTGTTCATCGCCGGGCCGGGCGCGGCGCCGTGACCGGCCCGCAAGCCCCCGCCTACCGCCCCACGCCCGACCAGTTGGCGGCCATCGCCGGGCGCTATGGTCTCGGACTGCTGACGGCGTGGCGCGACCTGGCCGGGGGCGTGGTCAACCCGGTGCTGCTGCTCAACGAGCGCGCGGTGCTGCGCATCAACGTTCGCACCCCCGACGACCCCAAGGTGGCGAAGGAAGCCTGGGTGCTGGCCCGCCTGGCCGGGGACCCGTCGCTGGGCGTGCGCGTGCCCGCCGTGCTGGGCGCCGATACCCGGCGGACCATCCTGCCCTACGACTACCTGCTGCTCGACCGGCTACCGGGACGCCCCGGTAGCGAGGTCTGGGACGGCGCGTCCGCCGCCGTGCGGGCGGACCTGTCGCGGCAGTTGGGCGCCATCCTGGCCCGCCTGCACGCGCAGTCGCTGCCGGGCACGGACTACGGCGGCTGGAACCCGGCGACGGGTATGCTCGGCACCGGCGATGACTGGCGCGCTATGGTGGCCGAGCGGGCGGCGCGGCTGCTCGCCCAGGCCGCCGACTTGGACATTTTACCGCCTGCGCAACTGGCAGACGTGCGCGCCTGGCTGGCCGCCCACGCCGCCGCCGTGCCCGCCGCCCCACTGCGCGCGCTGACCCACGGCGATTTCGGTCTCTGGAACACGATGGTTGCGCCGGGGCCGGCGGGGCGCGGCTGGACGATCACGGCTGTCTTCGACTTCGAGTGGGCGCAGGCCGGGCCGCCCGCCCTCGATTTTGTGCCCATCCTCTACGACGCCGCCGACCCGCTCGACCCGGTCGCCTTCCTCGCGGCGTATGGCGGCGGAGCACCCCTGGATCCCGGCCTGCTGCGCGAGATACACTACTACCAGATGCTCTATCACCTGGACCTGCTCGGCGTAGTTCACCGCCATTGGGGTGGGCACGGTGGCGCGGCCCACGAGGCGGGCATCGCCCGGCTGCTGGCCGGGGTGCCCATCCCCGGCTTCGCGGCGGCGGGCTACGGCCGGCCGTTCTGACCGCCCGGCGCGGCGCAAACGGCAACCCATTTCCGTATACTATCGCCGTACGATATCGTCCGTATGTACGTTGCATTTTATACAAGCCATGCCGTGGCCGGTTCGCCGAAAGGCTAATCGGCCCTTGCCTTGTGCGCGTTTCCCCGGCGCTGTGATGTGACATACGGGGACAAACGTGGTATAATAGAACAAGAGGCCCAATCCCGTAGCTCGCGGCATGACTACGGGATTGGGCGCTTGCTTGTCCTCCGCCGCGCCTCCCGGTGGCCCGCGGGTGTGCGGTGCTATCGGGGCGCCGCGCGCGATTCATCGCGCCGCTACGATGGCGGGCGGCGCCGGGCGCGATTCATCGCGCCGCTACAAAGCAGGGCTGGCTGAGTCGCTTGATTGCGCCTGGGTCCTGCCTTCGTTCGTAGGGGCGCGATTCATCGCGCCTGCCGCTTGACCGGGATGCTGGGGGTGGCGGGGTGGCGCCGGCGCCGCGCCGCCCTGCTACGCAACCGCTGCCGCGTCCGCCGGCAGGTCGAGCACCGCGCGGATGCGGCGCACGCCCGCGCCCACCGCTTCTTCCTTCACGATGCGGAACCGGCCTAGCTCGCCGGTGTGGCCGACGTGCGGGCCACCGCAGATCTCGCGGCTGAAGTCGCCGATGCTGTAGACCTTCACCTGGGCGCCGTAGCGGTCCTCGAACAGGCCGATGGCGCCTTGCTCCCGCGCCTCGGCGGGCGACATCTCGGCCCACGACACCGGCAGGTCGCGGCCGATCTGCGCGTTGACCAGCGCCTCGACCGCGGCGATCTGCTCGAGCGTGAGCCGTTCGCCGTGGGTGAAGTCGAAGCGCAGGCGCTCCGCCGTGATGTTGCTGCCCTGCTGGGCCACGTGTGGCCCCAGCACCCGGCGCAGCGCCGCCTGGAGCAGGTGCGTCGCCGTGTGCAGGCGGGTCGTCGCCGGGATGCGCTCGGCCAGGCCGCCGCGGAAGCGCGCCGCCGCGCCCTGCCGCGACAGCGCCTGGTGCTCGGCAAACGCCGCCGCGAAGCCCGCCCGGTCGAGATCCAGCCCGGCCTGCGCCGCCACCTCCTGGGTCAGTTCCAGCGGGAAGCCGAAGGTGGTGAACAGGCGGAACGCCGCCGTGCCGGGCAGCACCGTGCCGCCGTCCCGGTGGGTCGCCGCCACCGCCTTCGCCAGTTCCTTCTCGCCCTCGGCCAGCGTGCGCTGAAAGCGCGTCTCCTCGTCGTCCAGCGCCGCCGCGATGCGCGCCTGCTCGCGCGCCAGCTCGGGGTACGGCCCGCTCAGCGTGGGGATGATCACGCCCGTCAGGTCGGCCAGGAAGTGGCCCGCGATGCCGATTTCGCGCCCGTAGCGGATGGCGCGACGGATCAGGCGGCGCGCGATGTAGGGCTGGTCCACCTTGCCCGGCACAATGCCTTCGGCCAGGATGTTGACCGCCGCGCGGGTGTGGTCGGCGATGACGCGCACCGCGAAGGGCGCCGGGTGCGCCGCCAGCGTGCGGATGCGGTCCACGATGGGCGCGAACAACTCCGTCTCGTAGGCCGAGGGCACGCCCTCGACCAGCGCCAGCACGCGCTCCAGGCCGATGCCCAGGTCGACGTTGTTGCGGCCCAGGGGCCGGTAGCGCCCGTCGGGCTGCTGGTCGTACTGCATGAACACGTTGTTGCCCACCTCCCAGAAGCGCGCCGGGTCGGTCGCCGGGGTCGCGTCGGGGTCGCCGGTGGGGTCGGTGTCGTAGAACAGCTCGGAGTCCGGCCCGCACGGCCCGCTCGCGCCCGCCGGCCCCCACCAGTTGTCGGCCTTGGGCAGGAACAGGATGCGCCGGTCGGGGATGCCCAGTTCCCGCCAGAACCCCGCCGCCTCGTCGTCGCGGGGCGCGTCGGCGTCGCCCGCGAAGCACGTGACCCAGATGCGCGCCGGGTCCAGCCCCAGCCGCCCGGTTAGGAAGCCGAAGCTGAGCCGCTGCGCCTCGCGCTTCCAGTAGTCGCCCAGCGACCACGCGCCGAGCATCTCGAAGAAGGTGAGATGCACACCGTCGCCCACCTCGTCGATGTCGTTGGTGCGCAGGCAGCGCTGGACATTCGCCAACCGCACGCCCGCAGGGTGGCTTTCGCCGAGCAGGAACGGCACCAGCGGGTGCATCCCCGCCGTGGTGAACAGCACGCTCGGATCGTGTTCGGGGATCAGCGGCGCGCCGCCGATGATCGCGTGGCCGTGCGCCTGGTAGTAGTCCAGAAACGCCCGGCGCAAGGTTTGCGCATCCATGGGTCTTGCTCCTTTCACATTCGCTATAGGTTTGTCACTCTGAGCGCAGCGAAGAGTCTCGTCGCGCGTCCCAGCATCGCTGTCACTCTGAGCGCAGCGAAGAGTCTCGTCGCCACACCACTCAGCGCGAAGCCGAGATTCTTCGCTGCGCTCAGAATGACAAGGCGGTTGCCTCCCACGGGAGACAAATAAAAACCGCCCCTGAGTCCTGAGACTCAAGGGCGGAGACAAATCCGCGGTACCACCTTGGTTGGAACAGCACGCTGCTCCCACTCTGCCGCCGCGACCGGGCCGCCAGGGGCCAGGGTCAGGGCGCGTCCTGCTAACGGCGGACTTGGCCGGCGCGCCTTCGGCCCGTGCGGGGTTCGGCGGCAACTCAGGTGTGGCTTCGGCGCCCGCTAGCCCGTCGAGCTTGCACTCTCCTCGACTCGCTGGATGCCTCACGGGGCGCGTACTCTTCACCGTCAACGTCGGTGGTATTCGATTGTGCCCTAATCATACCCGCTAGGGGCGGCGGCTGTCAATCGGCCATCCGCTGTATTGGTTCAAAAACCTCACCGCGAAGGAACGAAGAACGCGAGGATTATTGATATTAGCTCTATTCTTCGCGTCTTCGCGGTGCAATATCCGGATCGGGCGCGACCGTGCTATAATGGGCCGGAACCGCGGACAGGGGTGGTTTGCCGGGCGCGCGCCCGGCGCCGCAAGGAGGGTAGGCAGGATGCAGGCGACGACTTTCCAGATCCGCGACGCGCGAGACGACGAGGGATCGACCCTGGCCGATCTCGCCGTGGCCGCCTTTGAGCAGTATGCGGCGGTGCTGCCCGCCTGGGCCTGGGCGCTGTACCGGGACGATATGATCGCCACCTTGACGGGGCAGGATGCCGCCGAACGGATCGTGGCCGAGCAAGACGGCACGCTGGTGGGCAGCGTGCTGCTCTACCCGCCGGACCCCGGCCCGGTAAACACGCCGATCCCGTCCAACGGGCTGCCGGCGGTGCGCCTGCTGGCCGTCCTGCCCGCCGCGCGCGGCCAGGGCATCGGCGCCGC
>DASSGZ010000038.1:0-6870 GCA_035693165.1 Chloroflexia bacterium
GGCCCCGCTTGCGCTTGACCGGCGGGCCGTCGCCGGGCGGCGGCGGGAGATCGTCGGGCGGGGGCGTGCCGGTCCAGGCATGGCCGGGCGGCGCCAGCAGCAGCCACTCGTCGGCGGCGATGGGCAAGTAGTGGAGCCGGCTGCCGGGCAGCGGAGCGGCCAGGAAACCGGTGTCGAACTCGCCCTCGCGCAAGCCGTCGAGCACGGCGGCGGGGTCGCGGGCCACCAGGGTCAGGCGGACCGCCGGGTGGCTGCCGGCAAAGGCGCCCATGCGCTCACCCAGCAGCGGCGCACCCGCCGAGGTGCCGGTCGCCAGCCGCAGGGCGCCGCTGAGCACGCCCCGCTGGCCCAGCAACCCCTGCTCGGCCTGTTCGGCCAGCACCAGCAGGTGGCGGGCGGTGTCGATGAGGTTGGCGCCCTCGGGCGTGAGCGCGGCGCGGTGGCCGCGGCGGTCGAACAGCCGGGTGTTGAGCCGGAGTTCCAGCGCGCGCACGCCTTCGCTCACGGCGGGCTGGGTGACGTGCAGATACTCGGCGGCTGCCGAAAACGACCCGCTATCGACCACGGCCAGAAACATCTGCAACTGGTAGAGGTTCAGCACGAGTCGAGTCCAAAGAGGGCCACGGCGTTGGCCGTGGTGGCGGCGGCGACGGTCTCCAGCGGCACGCCCTTCAACTCGGCGATGCGCGCCGCCGTGTGGGCGACGTAGGCCGGCTCGTTGCGCTTGCCGCGGAACGGCACCGGCGTCAGGTAAGGGCAATCGGTCTCGACCAGCAGGCCGGAGAGCGGCACGGCGCGGGCCACGGCGTGGCGGTCGGTCGCCTTCGGGAACGTGACCGGCCCGGCCAGCGAGATCAGGTAGCCCAATCGCAAGCACTCCTCGGCCATCGCCACATCGCCGCTGAAGGCGTGCATGACGCCCCGCGTGCCCTGGCCGTCGCGGCGCACGATGTCCATGATGCCGGTGTGGGCGTCGCGGTCGTGGATGATCACCGGCAGGTCGAGTTCGCGGGCCAGGGCCAACTGGGCGCGAAAACTCGCCCGCTGCTGCTCGGGCGTGGCCCACTCACGGTAGTAGTCCAGCCCCGTTTCGCCCAGGCCGACCACCCGCGGCGGCCCGGTGCCGGTGCGCCCGGCCCGGATGCGCGCGGCCAGCGCGGCCAGGGTCTCATCACTGGTCTCATACGCGCTGTTGGGGTGGATGCCGAGCGCCAGGTAGAGGCCCGCGCCGGGGTGGGCCTTGACCAGCGCGGTGGCCGTGTCCCACGTCGCCTGGTCATAGCCGACGGTGATCATGCGCGTCACCCCGGCGGCGTGGGCGCGGGCGATCACGGCGTCCCGGTCGGCGGCGAACTCGGGCGCGTCCACATGGGCGTGGGAATCGATCAAGTCGGGTGGCGGCATAGGGCGAGTCTAGCACAGGGCCGCGCGGGGCGTCAAGGTTGGTGCGGGGCAGCAAATAATTAATCGGTCTGCTGGGCAGCCCAGCAGACCGATTAATTATTTAGCTGTTGCTGCGGATAGGAAGAAGCAATCCTAGCAATCACTAACTAATATTCCTGGGAACTATGAGCTACCACACAAGTTCTGTTACTTAGTTCCTGCTAATAGCAAATTACCAGTAGTCGCGCTGAAAACATCAAATCCCGTATGGCGAACCGGTGATCCATCTACATGAAAATCACCTCCTATAGTCACATAGGCGACAGGCTCACTAGCAGGGAAATCATGTAACAAAGATCCTTTAATATTTGCTGGCAATTGCCCAACAGTTGTAAACCTGATGTTGATTATTCTTAGGTTGTTTACAACCACTCCTGGAACAGCTTCATGATCAGTGAAGTAAGCACGTATCGTGTCCTCGGTAACAGGGCCGGTTATGGCTTTACCACCCCGTGGTCTTTGTCTAACACTACTCTTTTCCGCGCTGCTGATGGCAGGGCTAGCAGTTGGTATCGGTGTCATAATAGATGCTGAGGTAGAACTTTGACCACCCATAGTAACTATTGTTATAAATATGAAAGCCACAGCTAGAACCATCCCGCCGATGAGAAAGGTTTTTCGCATCTTAGTTTATCCCTTTCTGTTAAGTCAAGGGCACGAGCAAAAGCCCTGGTAAATGCCTCCGATAGAGGAAACGCTAGGGCTTTGCTGCCATTGAGATAAGAGCCAATCAGGTGCTTGATTATACGGATCAGCGTTGCTTGTTTGATAGTACCAGGTATTATTACAGCCACACTCCCATTTGTGGTGATCGGTAGTGAAGTTCGGTACTACAACTTTGTGCCCAGCCGGAGAGTTAACTCGGAAACCCGTTTGCAAGTCATCTACTAGGGTTGTGTTTTGTGTGTAAAAAGCTTGACCGTGATATTCCTCACGTCCATATATGTGATTGTCTATGTACACTCCCATATCCCAGCCACTATTGTCGAAGTATTGAATCACTATGGTTACACTGTAATCGTCAGCATCTACACCGACAAAAGGATGATAAGTGTATCCTTCCGACGGACTGTATTCCCCCCCAATAGTATTCATAAGTATAGGCACTACGGTGCTGACCAGCTACCCTATATTCATTAATACAAGTTGTATCGAAGCAGCCCACATTAGTACGGTTTTTTGCTAACGAGAATTTCAGCATAGCTACATGAGGGATAGAAGCAATCAAGATTCCTGTTAACATCTTGACGCACCTGACCGCCTTTAGCCCCACCATCCCATTCCTTCCAAGCTTTACAAGTATATGAACAATCGGTCACTAAGGGAGCAGCCTCCACCACTTTAATCGGCAATGGGACAAGAGCAAAAACAGCAACCATCACTGATATAATAGATATGCGGAGTTTGAAGGTCTTCGTATTCATATAGCTCCTTACTAACAGATGGTGCTATTTAGTAGTCATTTCACAAAAGGTTTGACGCTTTAAGTTATTGCGAGATGGTTCCATAGTTCGCCTCGAGCGGCTAGGTATTTTCGTATAACTATCTCACCTCCTACCACAATCTCATTCAGGTTCCATGACACTATCTTTGCCAACTTAACAAAAGATCTTCAAGATCAATACCGGTGAGGTCACTAAACCACCAGACTCTGTAAAAAAGTGTTAGCCGTAAGGCGAACCGAGCACTTATAAATTTTACAGTAGTAGTATAAAAAGCAGCAACGGCTTCCTAATTATATAATGAGGAAAAGGTAATCACATGAAGCCGGTGGAAGCATTATGTTATACAATTTGGCTCGTGTCAAGTGTTTGGTGCCCTACTACATTGCCGAGTTTGACTGATTCGCCGGAAAATTCATCTCGATCCCGGTCAAGGTCGAACACGGAACCCGGTGCTTGGCGTCCATACAGCAGCAGGCATCGGGGGACACGAGCGGACCATAGCAATACCTCGTGCCGCTACACGACAGTATAGAGGTACGAACGAATCGCACCGCGAAGGCGCTATAACATAAATATCCTTCGCGTGCTTCGCGTCTTCCCTGAAAGTCGGAAGGAAGGGTAGCAATCAGGACACCAATGATCCCGACTTTCATACGCGCACGCGCACCCACGTCGCCCCGAGCAGGGAGGTAGCAATCAGGACACCAATGATCCCGACTTTCATACCCGCCAGTGTCCCACCGGGACACACCCCACTTCGCGGTGAACTCGTGCGCGGCGTTCTCACAGCGTCGAGGTCAGGTAGTGCAGGGCCTCGCGGGCGAACTCGGGCCAGCGGGCGGCGTGCGCGGCGGGCACCTCGACCCACTCCCGCATCGGGCGGCCCGCGCCCGACGGGTCGAACAGGTGGGCGCCGGGCAGGGCCAGCGCGGCGGCGTGCTCCGGCGGGCGCAGCTTGAAGGTCATCGCGTCCGGGTGGAACGTGGCAAACGCCTTGCCGCCGTACTTGAGGCAGGGCACCCCGAACATCTTGCCGCTGCTGACCCCCGCTCCGGCCAGCTCGGCGGCGATGGCGTCGTAGGCGGCGCGGGGATCGCCGGTCATGGGCGCGGTCCTCCTGTTTCCACGGCAAATATATGGTCGCGATTCTATTGTATGTCTGCTGTCAATAGGCCCCGGCCCGCGGGGAACCCGGCCCCCGGTGCCCGGCGTCTATAGCATAGGAGGCATCCGGCGGCACGAGCGGACCCTTCCAGCGCCTCGTGCCGCCCGATGCAGTATAGACAAATAGCTGCGCTCGCTGGGCACCGCAGAGACGCCGAGAACGCAGAGATTACGATATAATAGGCTTAAGAGTCGGGCAGACGCAGCATGGGGCGACAAGGTAGGACGCGCCGGGTGCTGCCGGGATGCGCGCAAAGCCGCAATTAATACTTACTTTAATCGTCTCTGCGGCCTCGGCGCCTCTGCGGTGAGGACGAACGGGCCGCGGCGCACGCTTGACAGGCCTGCGGCCAGTTTATATAATCCGGTGATTCCCCCGGCGCGCGCCGGGGGGGCGCGCCCCGCGATCCGCCCTCCGGTGCGGGGCACACCCGGCCCCCGACCATGCAACCTGGGCCGCCTCCCTTCGTTGAGGATACTGAAGGGAGTGCATCGTGGCGGAAGGATTCGCATTAACCGTGGCTATCGACGAAACGAACTGGATCGCTCGCGCCCGCCAGGGCGACGCGGCGGCCTTCGAAGCCATCTACCAGCGCTACGAGCGGCGGATCTATAGCTTCATCTATCGCATGATGGGCAACGCCGAAGACGCCAGCGACTTGACGCAGGATACCTTCGTCAAGGCGTACCTGGCCCTGCCACGCACCACCCCTGACCTGAACGTGTCCGCCTGGTTACATCGCATCGCATCTAATGCCTGTCTCGACGTGTTGCGCCGTCGACGGCTGGTCCAGTGGCTGCCGTGGGAGGTGTTCGACACCAACCCGGCCCTGGAACCCGCCGCGCCCGACGACCCGGCCGGGAATTACCTGCGCCGGGAGACCGAGCAGGAAGTCCAGCGGATCTTGACGTTGCTCTCGCCCAAACACCGCACGGCGCTGGTGCTCAAGGAGTACCAGGGGCTGTCGTGCGATGAAATCGCCGAGGTGATGGGCACGTCGCGGTCCGCGGTGAAGTCGCTGCTGTTCCGCGCCCGCGAGGAGTTCCGCCAGGTGACGGACCGCGAGCGGCAGAAGGGCAAGGCGCCCCATGCGTAAGCGAGCTACCCGCGTCATAGCCAAGCCTGGGGAGAGTGTGTCGTCATGAGTTCGCCGCATGTCCGGCCGTTGTTGTCGGCGTATCTGGACGGGGAAGTGACACCCGCCGAGCGCGCGCAGGTGGAACGCCACCTGGCGGGCTGCGTCGAGTGTGCCCGCGTCCTGGCGGAATATCGCCAGATCGGCGGGAACATCCGCGGGCTGGTGCGGCCTCAGCCCCCGCTGACGCTGCACCGCGATGTGTGGACCGCCATCGAGGCCCGCGAAAACCAGGCCGCCTGGGTGCCCGCGCTGGGGTCGCTGCTGCGCTTCGGCACCATCGCCGCCGCGCTTGTCATCGCCGTGCTGGCGATCGCGCAACTCTGGCCCAAGCCGACCCAGGTGGCCGCCGCCCAGGTGCGCTACCCCCAACCCGACCAGCGCAATCTGGGCCTGAACACCGAGGTGGATATCCTGTTCGCCAAGCCGGTCTCGCCCACGCAGGACGTAAGCGAGATCGTGCAAACCGACCCCGCGGTGTCGGAACTGGTCCCGCAGTGGTTGGACAACCGGCAGCGCCTGTTGATCCTGCCCTTGAACGGCTGGGCGCCGAATACCACCTACACCGTCACCGTGCTGACCGGGACGATGTTTACCGACGGGCAGCCACTGGGGCACGCCGTGGTCGAGCGCTTCACGACGGGCAACTTCCTGAACTCGCCGACGCCGACGCCGACCGACACAGCCGTGCCCACGGCGACGGAGACGCCGACGAACACGCCGCCGCCGACCGCGACGCCCGCCGTGCCGACGCAGCCCGCGCCGCCGCCCGCCACCGCCGTGGCCGTGGGGCCGACCCAGCCGGTGATCGTGCCGCCGCCGGTGCAGCCGCCCGCCCTGGCGACCGTCACGCCGCACCCGCAGCCGCCGCCACCGGCGACCGTTACGCCGCGCGTCGAACCGCCCGCGCCCACGCATACCGCCGTGGTGCCGCCGTCGAACACGCCCGCGCCGGTGGTGACGCATGTGCCGCCGCCGGCCACGCCGGTGCCGCCGAGCGCGACCGCCGTGCCGCCCACGGCCACGCACGCCGTGCCGAGCGCGACGCCCAGCCCGTTCCCGCCGGAGCCGACGGCCACGCTGCCGCCGCCCCCGCCCACGATGGAGCCGACCGCGGTGAGCCTGCCGCCCACGCCCACCGGCACGCCCACCGCCACGGCGGACTGCCGCTGGGCGCCGCAGAGCACCTTCGGCCAGGTCTACCGCGCCAGCTACGCGCTGCGTAACACGCTGGGCTGCCCCACCGGGCCGGAAACCGCGGTGACGCCCGCCGCGGTGCAGTCGTTCCAGGGCGGCTGGATGTTCTGGGACGGCGCCCGCCTGCGCATCTACGCCTTCGACAGCACGGCGATGACCTGGACCAGCTACGCCGACACCTGGCGCGAGGGCGACCCGCCCGGCGGCGACGCGACCCCGCCCGCCGGCCTTTACGAGCCGATCCGCGGCTTCGGCAAGGTCTGGCGCGAGCACCCGGATCTCCAGGTGCGCCTGGGCTGGGCCACCGCGCCCGAAGCCGGCGTCCCGGCGGCGCTGCAAACGTTCGAGCGCGGCGGGGTGATGCTGCGCACCGACGCGGCCCTGGTGCGCGTGCTCTACGGCGCCAGCGGCGGCGCGTGGGAGCAGTACTCGGTGCCGTGACGAGCCGTCAGGGGTCAGGGGTCAGTTGATCAGGTGGGGGAGCC
>DASSGZ010000039.1:0-11406 GCA_035693165.1 Chloroflexia bacterium
CCGGTGAAGGATGCGTTGTTGACGGCGGCCAGCAGGTAGCGGCCATCCGGGCTAAACGTGGTATTATCCAGCAACCCCGGCCGCTCGTCGAGCAGTTGCATCCGGCTGCCGTCCGGAGCCATCGCGTAGAGCTGCGTCCGCCATTCCTGCGCGCCCAGCGGCACGGTGTTGCTCAGCACCAGCAGGCGGTCGTCGGGGATGAGGTCGACCACCGACCAGAGCGGGCTGGGCAGCGTGGGCGTGACCACGCCGGTGGCGCCGGTCACCTGGAACTCGGTCAGGTGGCGCGACCCGCCGTTGCCGGGCAGGGCGCCCTGGTCGCTGAGGCCCCACACGCCGCCACGGGTGCAGGCCACCGTGCCGAACACCAGATCGAGCGCCAGGGGCGTCATGCGCGCGCCGTCGCGGGGCGCGCGTACCAGCCACCGCCCAGCCATCGGATCGGTTTGCGCATCGAGTGCACCGGGAAACGCCGGGCCGTCGTAGACCAGATCGCCGTCGGGGCAGGCGGCGCGCACGCGGCTGCGGCGGTCGCTGCCCGGCAGCCGGTGCCAGCCGTCGGGCAGGTAGCTGTAGAGGCCGGGATCGCCGTCGCTCGCGCGCAGGGCAACCGTGCCGCTCAGCGCCAGGCCCGGCGCCAGCGACTGCGCCGTGGCGGCCAAGTGGCGGGTCTCCTCGTAATCGGGGCCGAGTTGCCACAGGCGCGGCAGCACGTCGAGCACCGCGGGCCAGTCGTAGCGGCGGGCGGCGGCCTGGGCCGTCGCGTAGAGGCGGTCGCGTTCGGCCTGGAGGGCCGCCGCCCGCGCGGACTGCTGTGGGGCGTCGCGGTAGGCGCCCGCCGCGCCATATTCGGCGGCGGCACGCACCCAGTCGAGCGCGTTGACGGCGCGGCTGCCCGCCTGGTAGTGCGTCACCTTCGCCTGCTGGTCCCACGCCTGCCCGGCGGCGAAGGCGACGACGCCCAGCACCAGCAGCACGCCCAGCACGATCTCCCGGCGGTGTGCTCGCCCGGCGGCGTGCCCCGGCTCCGGGTCGAGGTCTTCGATGGGCGCGAAGGGCGGCGGGTCGCCGCGCGGCCCTGGCCCGGCGGTCACGGCGGTCCCACCGCCTGCGGGAAGCCGCCGAGATATGTGCCCAGCGGCATGTCCACGTCGCCGTCATAGGTGACGACGTGGAGCCGCCCGTCGGGCGCCGTATAGGCCAGCAGGGCGGGCCCCGGCCACCACGGCAGCCGGATATAGCCGAGCCAGGACGCGACGGTGCCGCTGTACAGCAGCGTCGGGTGGGCCACCGGCGCATCGAACGCACCCAGCGGCAGGCTCGCCACCTCCAGATTCAGCGCCATGGCGTCGCGGGTGGCGGGGTTGCGGGCATAGACGAGCCGCCCGCCGCGCACCCAGGCGCCCGCGAACGTGCCGGCATCAGCCTGCGGCACCCGCGTTTCATGCACGCGGCCCTGGTCATCCAGGTAGACCAGCGCCAGGTCGAGCCGGTTTTGCGCGTCCCAACTGGTAGTCGTGCCCAGGACGAGGCCGCCGCCGGGCAAATCGGCGGTCAGCAGGCGCAGCCCGGCATAGCGGGCGGCGGCGCGCGCTTCGAGCAGCGGGGCGCGGGGCTGGGCCGGGTCCACCAGCCGCAACATTTGCTGGGCGCCCGCGGGCCAGGTCAGCAGCACCTGGCCGGTGCGCGGCCCCTGGCGCAGGAAGCCGGCGCGCAGCCCGAACAGGGCCAGGCTTTCGCCGTCGTAAATGGGCGTCTCTACCTCGGCCACGGAGCGCGGCGGGGCGGCACCCGTGGTATCGATCAGCACGGCGCTCTGGTTGACCGCCCCGGTGCTCGCCAGCACGCGGTTCACCGCCACCAGCAGATAGCGCCCGTCGGGGCTGAAATCGAGGCTGTCGAGGCTGCCCAGCCGCGTATCGACCAGGCGCATATCGCCGCCACCGGGCGCGGCCAGGTAGAGGCTCTTGCGCGAGTCGCCGCTGAGGCTGACCGTCTGGCTGAGCACCAGCAGGCGGTTGTCGGGCGCCACGTCGAGGATGGACCAGCCGGGACCGGGCAGGGTGGCGGTCAGCACGCGCCCGTCGCCGGGGTCGAAGGCCGTCTCGTAAGCGAAGATCGGTTCGCTGCTGCCGGAGGGGCTGAGCATGCCGCGCACGATGCGCAGGCCCCAGACGCCGCCGCCCGCGTTGCAGCGGAAGCGCTGGAACGGCGCGGGATCGAGCGCCACGCCCCGGTGGGCCGCGCCGGGCCCGGCGGGAGTGGCCCACCAGAGCCGGCGCCCGGCGAGATCGTCCGGCCCGGCGGGCGCCGGCGCAGGAGCATCCGCCGGGCCGTCGTAGACCAGCGCGCCGTCGGGGCAGGTGGCCTCCAGGCGGCTGTGCGGGTCGCTCTGCGGCAGCCACTGCCAACCGCCCGCGCCGTAGCGGTAGAGGCCCGGCGGCTGGGCGTCGGTGCGCAGGGCCACGGTGCCGCTGAGGGCGGCGGGCAGCGCCTGCTGCTGGGCTTCGCGGTCCAGTTGCGGCACGTCGCGGTAGGTCGGGGCGATGGCGCGCAGGCGGGGCAAGAGTTCGAGCACGCGCGGCCAGGCCCCGCGTTGGGCGGCGGTCGTCGCCAGGCCATAGAGCTGGTTGCGCTCGGTGATGGTGCGCGCGGCGGCGGTGGCCTGGGCGGGCGCGTCGCGGAAGGCGCCCGCGGCCTGGTACTCGGCGCCGGCCTGCTCCCAGGTCCGCGCGGCGGCGGCCCGGCGGCCCGCCTGGTAGTGGGTCTGCTGGGCTTGCTGCCCCCACCACTGCCACAGGGCGGCCGCTATCACGGCGCACACCAGCAGCACCCCCAGCGCGATCTCGGCCCGGTGCGAGCGATGGGCCGGGGCCACCGGGTCGGGGTCTAGAGGTTCGATGGCGGCAAAGGGGCGGTCATCCAGGTTGTCGGGCATCACGGCCTCCTTCCCCTGCCAGTATAGGCCGAATCGCCCGGCGCGGCAAGGCCGGCGTTAGTGGTCAGTGGTCGGTGGTCAGTGGTCAGTAGGGCGAGTGGCCGGCCATGCGTTCCGGCCCGTGGCGCGCGCCAGGGTGGCCGCCCCGCCTTCCGGCCTCCCCTGGCGGTGTAGGGGCCGGTTTCAAACCCGCCTGCCGCCCTACCTCCCCGGCATCCCGTCGCGGAACTCGGCGCGGCCCACAGGCGCGGGCCGGAGGGCATCCGGCCCCTACAACGTTTGCAGGGCGCGGGGCCGGGAATCCGGCGCAGGCCGGTTTGAAACCGGCCCCTACACCGCGATAGGGCGCCGGGCCGGGGGGCAACCGGCCCCCACAACGTTCGCAGGGCGACGGGCCGGTTTGAAACCGGCCCCTACACCGCGATCCGCGCACCATCCGGCTAACCCCTGACCCCTGACCCCTAGACCGGCCCCTCCGGCGGCAGGTCGGCGGCGGGGAGCACGTCGCGGCAGACGGTGGCGGCAACGGCGGCGGCCAACAGGGCCACGCCCGCGCAGGTGCCGATGACGGCGGCCCAGCCCGCGTGCTGCCAGATCAGGCCGGCCAGTTGCACGCCCGCGCTGCCGCCCAGGTAGTAGCTGAACAGGTAGAAGCCGCTGGCCGCGCCGCGCGCCACGCGGGCGTGGTCGCTCACGTAGGCGTTGGCGACGGCCTGCGCGGTGAACATGCCGAAGGCCAGCACCACGCACCCGGCGATGATCATCGGCAGCGGCGCGGCCAGGGTCAGCAGCATCCCCGCCGCCAGCGTGACCAGCCCCGCCAGCAGCACCGGGCGGCGGCCCGTGCGCGTGGACAGGCTGCCCACGAAGGGGCCGACCGCGCCCGCCGCGTACACGCCGTAGATCAGCGTCAGCGCCCAGAGCGGCAGCCGGTAGGGCGGCCCGGCCAGGTGATAGCTCAGGTAGGTGAAGAAGCCCATGAAGCTGAACAGCAGCGCGAACCCGACAAAGTAGATGCCCAGCATGCGCGGGTTGCGCAGGTGGACGCCGGCCCCGCGATAGGCGGCGCCCAGGTTGCCGCTGCGGCGGAAGCCGCGCGACGGCGGCAGCAGCCCGGCCAGCAGCAACGCCCCGACCAGCGCCACCGCGCCGAACACGCCGAACATGCCGCGCCAGCCCAGCCAGGCCGTCAGCAGGCCACCGCCCACCCGGCCCACCAGCGCCGCGCCGACCATGGCCGCCGTGTAGGTGCCCACGGCCAGGCCCAGTTGCGCGCGGGGAAACTCGTCGGCGATGTAGGCCAGGGCCACGGCGCTGATGCCCGCCGCCAGCAACCCCTCGGCCACCCGGCAGACCAGCAGCGCGCCGAAGCTCGGCGCCAGCATGGCCCCGAAGGCGGGCAGGGCCAGCGCCGCGCAACTGCCGATCAGCACCGGGCGCCGCCCCACCCGGTCGGACAGCGGCCCGTAGACCAGCAGGGCCCCGGCCAGGCTGATCGTCAGCAGCGAGAGCGTCAGCCCCGCCGTCGGCGCGTCCACGTGGAAGTCGGCGGAGAGCAACGGCAGGATCGGCTGCGTGCAATAGATAGCCGCCAGCGCGCCCACCGTGCCGACCACCAGCGCGAACAGCGCCGGGCCGTAGGGAAACGGCGCCGCCGCGGCGTCCGCGACCTGTATCCGCTCATGTAGTGAGGAACTACCCACGCCCCCTGCTTTCGCGGCGCCCCTAGAGGCGCACCGCCCTACCCCGCCCGTGCGCCCGGCCCGCGCCCCCATTATAGCGTGTTGCGATGCAATTGCGTGACGGGCGCTCGCGCGCATCGGCCCGCGAGCGCCATGGCGCGATCACAACCGATCCATGTTACCCGATCAACGCTTCCGTCAAGGTCACGCGATCAGGCGTCAAATGGCCTGCCCGCCGCAGTCTATTTGACGCGGCATACATTGTGCTGGATAGCACAACAAGCAAAAGCAACGGCCAGGCGGGCGCCGCACGCGTCCGGCACTTGCCGCGGCGCAGCACGCGCCCGGCTGGGCGCGGACCGGCGCAACCGGCACCACCATCCCCGTGCACCGGCCGGCCCGTGGCGCCGTTTTACCGCACTTGAAGGAGGAGAGGGAAATGCACAGGTCAACCGGTTTACACAAACTCGTCACGGCGGTGGTCGCCTTTACGCTGCTCGGCAGCGCACTGGCCGGCTGCGGCGGCGAGACCACCCCCACCACCGGGGCCGGCGGCGCCACCGGCGAGGCCACCGCCACCACCGCAACCGGCGGGGCGACCGGCGGTGAGGCCACCGCCACCACGGCGACCGGCGGCGAAGCGACCGCCACCACCGCCGGCGGCGCGATGACTCCCGCCGCGGGCGGCGCGGGCGGCACCAGCGGGGTCAGCGACAAGTACAAGGGCACCACGCTGAACATCGTCATGGCGAACCACGCCTGGAACACCGGCATCACCCCGCTGCTGCCGCAGTTCGAGCAGGCCAGCGGCATCAAGCTCAACGTCTCCAGCTATGGCGAAACGCAGCTTTCCGACCAGCTCACCGTCAAGTTCACCTCGGGCGGCGGCGACATCGACGCCTTCATGTTCCGCCCGCCGCAGGAAGGGCTGCTCTTCGCCAATAACGGCTGGCTCGCCGATATCGGCTCCATGGCGCAGGGCGCGAGCGACTGGAACTGGGACGACTTCCAGAAAGCGGCGCGTGGCAGCGTGACCTTTAATAGTAAGGTCTACGGCGTGCCCATCGTGACCGAGCGCGAGATCCTCTACTACCGCAAGGACCTGTTGCAGGCCAAGGGCATCGCCGTGCCCAAGACGCTCGACGAGATGATGGCGGCGGCGGAGAAGCTGAACGACCCGAACAACGGCATGTACGGCTTCGTGGCCCGCGGCCAGCAGAACCCGGCCGTCACCCAGTTCTCCGGCTACCTCTATGCCTACGGCGGCGATTGGATCAAGGACGGCAAGTCGGCCATCGGCTCGCCGGAAGCGGTGCAGGCGTATAAGTATTACGGCGACCTGCTGCGTAAATATGGCGCGCCGGGCGTGCTCAACATGAACTGGCCGCAGGCCATCGGCATTTTCGGCCAGGGTAAGGCCGCCATGTACACCGACGCCGACAGCCTCTATCCCAACCTGCTCGACAAGACCAAGTCGGTCGTGACCGACAAGGTGGGCTACGCCATGTTCCCGGCGGGACCCGCCGGGTCGCACCCGTATAACGTGACATCCTGGGCGCTGGGCGTGGCTAAGACATCGAAGAACCAGGATGCGGCGTTCGAGTTCGTCAAGTGGGCCACCAGCAAGGACATCGTGGCCCAGTTGCAAAAGGGCGGCTTGCCGGGCGCCCGCGATTCCGTGTGGAACTCGCCGGACGGCACGGCGGGCTTCCCGCCCGAACTGGCGAAGGTGATCCAGGAATCCGCTGCCGCGGGCACCGACCATGACCGCCCGCAGGTCGTTCATGTGAGCCAGGCCCGCGACATCGTCGGCGCCCCGATCGTGGACTCGATCCAGGGCAAGGATGTGGATGCCTCGGTTAAGGCCGCCGATGCGAAGTTCAACGACTTCCTGAAGACGGACCTGCAAACCAAGTAAACGCGGGGCACGGGTGGCGCGGCGAGGCAACCGGGCCCGCGCCACCCGCGCTATCCCTTGGCCCGACGGGAAAGGAGGTGGCGCGATGGCGCTCTCAGCCTGGGCGAACCGCAACATCAAGTGGGTGTTTATCCTGCCCGCGGCGTTGTTCGTCGCGATCATGATGATCTTCCCGATTCTATACACGGGTTGGCTGAGCTTCACCCAATGGAGCATGTCGGCCACGCAGCCGCCGGTGTGGGTGGGGATCAACAACTACACGACCCTGCTGGGCAACGACGAGCGCTTCCGCGACGCACTCACACGCACCTTCGTCTTCACCATTGGCGCGGTCGGGATCGAACTCGTGCTGGGCCTGGCGATCGCGCTGCTGCTGCGGCGCGAGTTTCGCGGGCAGAATCTGGTCAAAACGCTGATTCTGCTGCCCATGGTCGCCACGCCGGTGGCGATGGGCATGGCCTGGCTGCTCATGCTGGAACCGACTATCGGTTTCGCCAACTATGCCTTGCACCTGGTGGGCCTGCCGCCCCAACCCTGGCTCGCCTCCACCGACCAGGCTCTGCCCTCGCTGATGCTGGTAGACATCTGGGAGTGGACGCCGATGATC
The DNA here is from genome assembly GCA_035693165.1 of Chloroflexia bacterium. Classification (GTDB taxonomy): domain Bacteria; phylum Chloroflexota; class Chloroflexia; order QHBQ01; family JAICKM01; genus JAICKM01. The sequence continues at coordinate 7,146 of DASSGZ010000039.1, forward strand.
GCGCTGATCGCCTTGGCCGGCCTGGCGACGCTGCCCGACGAGCCGTTCGAGGCGGCCACCGTGGACGGGGCCGGCCCCTGGCAGCGCTTCATCCATCTCACCCTGCCGCTGATGGCCCCCACCCTGGTGGTGGCGACGCTGTTGCGGGCTATCGACGCGCTCAAGACCTTCGACATCATCTACACCATGACCCAGGGCGGGCCGGGTTTCGCGACCGAGACGCTGAACATCTACTCGTATGCGCAGGGCTTCGGCTACTTCCAGCTTGGCATGGCGTCGTCGCTGCTGGTCATCTTCTTCGCCATCGTGCTGGGGGTCAGCCTGCTGTTTATGGTCATCCGTAACCGCTGGGGGACCGCGACATGAGTGATACAACCCAGGACTCGACAGTCGCCGCGCGGGAAGCGGCGCGGACCACCGGCGGCCGGCCCGCCGTCGCGCGGCCCGAAGTGATTATCGTGCCCGGCGCCGAGGCGGCCCACCGCCGCGCGCGCATCACGAGCATCATCCGCTACATCGTCATCGCATTGGTCGCGCTGGCCTTTACCTTCCCCTTTATCTGGATGCTGCTGGCCTCGTTCAAGTCGCAGGCCGACATCATGAACAACCAGAAAATCCTGAGCTTCGAGCCGACGATGCAGCACTATGTCGATGTGTTCAACCAGTATTCCTTCTTCAAGTTCATGGGCAACAGCTTCCTGGTCGCCATTGTCTCGACGGCGTTCTCGCTGGTGCTGGGGCTGCCCGCGGCCTATGCCATTGCCCGCTTCAAGATGCCGGCGTTCGGGCTGGTCCTGCTGGCCGCACGCATCGTGCCCGGCATCACCTTCCTGATCCCCTGGTTCATCCTGTTCACCCAGCTCCACCTGGTCGGCACCTACTGGGCGCTGATCCTGAGCCACATGCTGGTCGGCCTGCCGTTCATCACCTGGGTGATGATCTCGTTCTTCGAGGGCCTGCCGCAGGAACTGGAAGAGGCGGCCCAGGTCGACGGCGTCACGCCCATCGGGTCGTTCTTCCGCATCGCCCTGCCGCTGTCGCTGCCGGGGATTATTACCGGATCCATCCTGTCGTTTATCTTTTCGTGGAACAACTTCATGTTTTCGCTGGTGCTGGCCAGCCAGGACACCCGCACGCTGCCGGTCGCGATCTTCGGCTTCATCTCCTACGCCTCGATTGACTGGGGCGGGCTGATGGCCGCCGCGGTGATCATCACCCTGCCGGTGCTGATCATCACCCTGTTCGTGCAGCGCTACGTGGTCAGCGGCCTGACGGCCGGCGCCCTGAAGGGATAGTCGCTTAGTTATGCAAGCCTTAGTGAAATACGCGAACGAACCCGGCAAGGTCGAACTGCGCGACATGCCGCGCCCGACGATCACGCGGGACCAGGTGTTGCTGCGGGTGCGCGCCGTGGGCATCTGCGGCAGCGACCTGGAGATGTACCATCACAAGATCACCTTCCCGGTGAACCCGCCGGTGATCCTGGGCCACGAGTTTTCGGGCACGGTCGAGGAAGCCGGCGCCGACGTGATCGACTTCGCGCCGGGCGACCGCGTAGTCAGCGAGACGGCGGCCTACGTCTGCGGCAAGTGCGCCGAGTGCCGCACCGGCAACTACAACGAGTGCCCCAACCGGCTCGGCTTCGGGGTGCTGATCAACGGCGCCGACGCGCCCTACGTGGCCGTGCGCCAGGGCATCCTGCACCATGTGCCCGATAACGTGGACCTGGCCGAAGCGGCGCTGACCGAGCCGTGCTGCGTGGCCTACAACGCGCTGGTGGTCAAGAGCCGCATCCGCCCCGGCGACGTGGTCGTGGTGCTCGGCCCCGGCCCCATCGGGCTGCTGGCGACGCAGATCGCCCGCGTGTGCGGCGCCTCGGCTATCGTGCTGGCCGGGCTGGCCCAGGACAAAACGCGCATGGAGATTGGCCGCGAGGTCGGCGCGACCCACCTGGTCGATCTGAGCAAAGACGACCTGCCCGCGCTGGTGCAGAACCTGTCGGGCGGGCGCGGCGCCGACTTGGTGGTGGACGCGGCGGGGCCGCAGGCGACGGTCAAACTGGCGATGGAGGTGGTGCGCCGCAACGGCCAGATCACCAAGATCGCCTGGGGGCCGAAGCCGCTGGAGTTGAGCCTCGACCCGCTGCTAGCGAAAGCGGTCACGCTGCAAGGCGTGTTCAGCCACACCTGGGACACGTGGGAGCGCGTGCTGCGCCTGGAGTCCACCCGCCAGGTCAACCTGGGCGCGCTGATCAGCCACCGGGTGCCGCTGGCAGACTGGAAGGTCGCGTTCGACGCGCTGGAGAGCGGCGCGGCGGTGAAGGCGCTTATCTTCCCCAACGGCGTCGAGGAGTGACATGCAACCGATCGTCCAACTGTCGCTGGACCTGACTTCGATTGACGAGGCGCTGCACGTGGCCGAGATCGGCGTGCAGGCGGGCGTGGACTGGCTGGAAGCGGGCACGCCGCTGCTCCTGGCCGAGGGCCTGCGCGCGGTGCAGGCGCTGCACGCCCACTTTCCCGACCACCCCATCGTGGCCGACCTCAAGACGATGGACGGCGGCTACCTGGAAGCCGAGATGATGGCCCAGGCGGGCGCGAGCTTCGTCGTGGTCATGGGCGTGGCCCACCCGGCGACGATACGGGCCGTGGTGCGCGCCGCCCGCGACTACGGCATCCAGGTCATGGGCGACATCATGGCCGCGCCCGACAAAGTGGCCTGCGCCAAAATGCTGGAGGCCAACGGCGTGGACTACATCATCGTCCATACCGGTTTTGACGAGCGCCACGAGGAAACCGGCCTCAGCCCGCTGGACGACCTGCCCGCGATCACGGCGGCGGTGCGCATCCCGGTGCAGGCGGTGGGCGGCCTGAGCATCGAGCAGATGATGCGCTGCCCGGCGCTGGGCGCGCCGCTGGTGGTCGTCGGGGCGCCGCTTGCCATCGCCGACGAGGGCTTCCGGGCCGGCCACCCCGACGACCAACTGGCCGCCGTCCTGCGCGAGGTGGTAGAAGCGGTGCATGGACAGCGAACCGGCGTCGAACCGCCGCGGTAGGAGCCGGTTTACCGCGCTGCCGGCGAGGTCATGCGTAGCGGCGCCATTTATGGCGCCTGCCGCCGCGCCCGGATGCCGGGGGCACCGCATCGCGACCATCAACGGCCCGGTAAGGCGGCAGGCGCGATTTATCGCGCCGCTACGGAGGGCGGGTCGATTCATTCGTTAAGAGGACAAACCATGGAACTCGATTTTGGCACCTACGATCTACACGCGCCGCTGCCGGCGATGTACCTGGCGCGGCAGCAATGGGAGGCGCCCCGGCTGGAGGACGTGGCCGGGGAGGTGCAACGGCAGTTGGCGGACTCCGGCCTGCTGAGCAAGCTGCGGCCAGGGCAGCAGATCGCCATCACGGCGGGCAGCCGCGGTATCAGCAGCATCGCCGTGGTGCTGCGCGCGGTCGTGGACGCCGTGCGGGCCACCGGCGCGGCGCCGTTCCTGGTGCCCGCCATGGGCAGCCACGGCGGCGGCACCGCGCCCGGCCAGGTGGCGCTGCTGGCCGAACTCGGCGTCACCGAGGCGAGTATGGCCGCGCCGATCCGCGCCACCATGGACGTGGTGCCGCTGGGCCGGCTGCCCGACGGCCCCGACCTGTTCATGGACGCCTATGCGGCGGCGGCGGACGGCATCATCGTCGTCAACCGCATCAAGCCGCACTCCGACTTCCACGGCCCCATCGAGAGCGGGCTGTCGAAGATGACGGTGATCGGCCTGGGCAAGCGCCACGGCGCCGACGCGATCCACCGCTACGGCGCGCCGGGGCTGCGCACGCTGCTGGCGCCCGCCGCCCAGGCCATCGCCGCGGCCCGGCCCATCCTGGCCGGGGTGGGCATCGTGGAGAACGGGCAGGGCGGCGTGGCCGAGATCGCCGTGTTGCCCCCGGCGGCCTTCGGCGGCGCGGAGGAAACCCGCCTGCTGGCCGATGCCCGCCGGTTGCTGCCCGGCCTGCCCTTCGACGACCTCGACGTGCTGGTGATCGATCAGATCGGCAAGAACTTCAGCGGCGCGGGCATGGATACCACGGTCATCGGGCGCATCCTCGTGCCGGGGCAGGAGGAAAACCCCCGCCCGCGCATTACGGCCATCGTTGCGCTCGACGTGAGTCCCGAATCGCACGGCAACGCGGCGGGCCTGGGCATGGCCGACGTGACCACGCGCCGCCTGGTCGGCAAGATGGACTTCCACGCCTTCTACCTGAACGGCATC
>DASSGZ010000040.1:0-16349 GCA_035693165.1 Chloroflexia bacterium
TCGCCAGCAGCACGACTCCGGTCAGCAGACTCGTGGCTAGCCGGTGGCGGGGCCGGGCGGCGGACGGCACCTGCGCCTGCTGGTGCTGGGCGGGCTGCGCTGGGCGGGCCAAGATTAGCAGCCCCCCGGCGGCGCCGATCCAGATCAGCCAGGGCAGGAGCGGCTGCCCCATGGTGAGTGTTGTATACAGGGCATGCAGGCCGTCTTCCAGGCGCAGGCCCGGCGTCAGCGGAGTTGCGTCGGTGGCCTGCGGCGGCCATTGGGGGCTGGCCCACCCGGCCAGCGAACGCAGCAGCTTGGGGATCAGGTCGGTCTGGAGTGCGATGACCAGGGATGCGAAGATAAGTAAAAGCCGGAGCAGTAGATCGATGCTCCGGCGTAGGGGTGCGGCCATAAAATCAGGGTGCCAGAGAGGGGAGTCGAACCCCTACGGCCTTGCGGCCAGCGGTGTTTAAGACCGCAGCGTCTGCCATTCCGCCACTCCGGCTCGTCCTTCCGTGAGTAAGTGTCGCCTAATGCTTTACTGATGGTGGCAGGCCGGGTTGCAACCGGCCTCTACACCTGGCAGCAGGCCGGTTTAAAACCGGCCCCTACAAGTCAAAATCACCGTGGTGGACTACTAGGTCTCGTCGGGGGTACTCGCGGCGATCGGGTCGAGGACTTCCTCGGCGGCGGCGATCAGCGCCCGGATGAGCTTGCGCGCTTCCTTGCGGCGGTCCGGCGCGGACTCGAAGGCGATTTCCGCGGTGTCGCTGAGCGCACCCTCGGTGAAGAGCGCCAGCGTAATCAACGAATCGACCGAGTAGCCCTCGCGGATGCGTTGCTCGGCTGCCGCGCGCATAAAACTGCGCAGCAGGTCGGGGTCCTGGCGCGCGAGGCTGGCGATACAGGCATCGACCACGCTCGCCATGCGGGGCCGCAGCGCGTCGGGCGGGGTTTGTTCATAGCCCGACCCGGCGGCGGGCGCCTGTTCCACCAGCATCGTAATCAGGTCGTCGCGGTGCTCGCTCAAAACCTGAACCAGTGCCTGTGCCGTTTCTTGCTGCGACATGCCTCTACCCCGTGTGTGCTATGCGTGCGGCCCAAACAAAAAGGGGAAGCGCTCGGCTTTCCCCTCTTTGTGCTCGAATGGAGCGGAAGACCAGATTCGAACTGGCGACCCTCTCCTTGGCAAGGAGATGCTCTACCACTGAGCCACTTCCGCGTTCGGCGCCCATCCGCTACTCCGGGCGGGCCGTGTATATCGTTGGCGTGGAGCGGAAGACCAGATTCGAACTGGCGACCCTCTCCTTGGCAAGGAGATGCTCTACCACTGAGCCACTTCCGCGTTTGCGACCGTATTATACCAAACAGCACGCCTGCTGTCAAGAGAACACCGCCGGATTTACTCGCCCGCTGCCACCGTGGTGCCCGGTTCCTCGGCGGGCACGGGCGGCGCTTCGTCCAGCTTGACGCGCACTTTCTGGATGCGCCGCCCGTTCATTTCAGCCACGGTGAAAGTCATGCCGTGCCAGGTGACGGAGTCGCCGGGGTCGGGGATGCGACCCTGCAACTCCAGGATCAGCCCGGCTACCGTGCTGTCGAGGTCCCAATCGCGCACGCGCAGATCGAACGCATCGACCACATCGCGCAGCAAGAGATTGCCGGCGACCAGCAACTCATCGGGCGCCACGCGCTGCAAAGGCGCTTCCTCGTGCTGGAACTCGTCCTGGATGTCGCCGACGATCTCTTCGAGCAGGTCTTCCAGCGTCACCATGCCCGACACGCCGCCGAACTCGTCCACGGCAATGGCCAGGTTCTGGCGGCTGCGCTGGAGCTCCTGCAACAATTCGCCGATTTGCTTGGTTTCGGGCACAAAGACGACCGGGTGGGCGATCTTCTGCAACGGCTGGTCGATGCGCCCGTCGATGTAGGCGCCCAGCACGTCCTTGGTGAAGACCATGCCGGTGATGTTCTCGCGGTCCTGCTCATAGATCGGGATGCGCGAGTAGCCTGACTTGCGCACCCGCGGCCCCGCTTCGGCGATGGTCATGCGGCCCGATAGCTCGAACATATCGGGGCGCGGCACCATGACCTCGCTGACCCGGCGGTCGGTGAACTCGAAGATGTTGCGGATCATCTCCTGTTCGCTCGGCGTCAGCACGCCTTCGTCTTCGCCGGTCTCGACCATCGAGATGATCTCTTCCTCGGTCACGCTCGGGATCTGCGCGTTGCGGCGCCCGCCCAGCAGGCGGACGACCAGGTTCGTGGTGCCGGAGAGGAAGGCGACGGCGGGCCACATGACCCGCGCCAGGATCGCCACGAAGCCGGAGACGCGCAGGGCAATCGGCTCGGCCATCTCGATGCCAAAGGTCTTGGGCACCAGTTCGCCGAAAATGAGCACCAGAAACGCCTCGGCGATGGTGATAAGCACCAGGGCCAGGGTATTGGCGGTCTGGACCGCCATGCCGAAGGCGTTCACCAGCCCACGCGACGCTTCCTCGACCAGGCTGACCGCGCCGAAGGCCGAGGTGAAGAGGGCGGTCAGCGTCACGCCGATCTGGACCGTGGCGATGAAGGTGCGCGGATTCGACAGCAGGCGCTGCACGCGCTGGGCCTGCGGGTCGCCGTCGTCGGCCAGTTGCTTGATGCGCGCCCGCCGCACCGAGACCGTGGCGATCTCGGCCATGTTCAGGAACGCGTTAATGAGAATGAGCACCGCGATAATGACCAGGTGCCCGAACGTGCTATTCACCCATAACTCCTTATACCATCCGGGATACGCAATCGGTATCCCACGGGTCGCACAGAATGACGCCCGATCCTATTATTTTACCAAATTTCGGGCCACAGCGGATCTTGACAGGCGGATCGGCCCCGGCCTATAATCCGGGCACCAACCCCCGGCGGAGAGGTTCCGGTACGAAGGGAGCGCCGCATGGTGAAAGACCTATGCCGTGCAGCGGGCGCTGGATAAGTTCGAAGGTGTGGTGTTGCGCGGGCACCTGCATTCGTGTGTCCCCAGCGGCATCCGTGAGGGCCGGGATGCGGTGATTATCGATGAACTGGAGCAGTTATTCGACCTCGCCCGCTGGTGAGCGCCGCCCCGGCCCGGCGCCCGCAAGTTGCGGGCCATGATTCCGGAAACGGGGCCGATTCCAGGTAGTAGTTCGACCTGAGGCGGTTGAGATGGCTCAGGGGGCTATTCGGAGACGCCAACGGGGGACTCTGGGTCACAGTGGGGCTGTATCTGGTTCCGGTAACGGCAAGCCTTCTTCCTTATACGTTTCGATTGTTATTTCGAGAACGATCTTGCCCTCTGCAAGCGCCTGCTCAGGTGTGTCGCCAAATGCCGATAGGCCGGGAAATTCGGGGCAGATCGCAAAGTAGCTATTATCCTCTTCACTCCAGAAAATATTGAAGCTATATTTATCCATTATTTGCCCTCACTTTCTTCGGCTCTTTGAGATTGAGTATGCTTGAGTCGGCAGCATGCAAGGATTAGACCAAGTATAAGGATTAGACCGAGTGTAAGGAGCTGATCGGATTGGGTCGGTCGGAGACTTCGCTACCCTATGAAATCGCCAAAACAGCTAGAATATCGGGAACTTGGGCACACTCAACCTCAAAGAGCCAGATCCAGGTCTATGAGGTTTAGTGTGCTAATCTTGTCACGGATGCCCTCCTAGGGTAGGATGGGCGTATTACACTACCTCGCTGGCGGCGGCGGGCGCGGGGGCGGCGCCGATTTGCTGGAAGGCGGCCAGGGTGCCGCGCTCGGCGGCCTGGTTGGCGACGCGGACGGCGCTGCGGATGGCGCGGGCGTTCGAGCGGCCGTGCGCCTTGATGACCAGGCCCTGCACGCCGAAGAGGGGCGCCCCGCCGTATTCGGCGTAGTCCATGCGCTTGCGTACGCGCTTGAAGGCCGGTTGCAGGCCCGCGGCCAGCAGCTTGCTCAACAGGTTCGCGGTCAGTTCCTCGCGCAACAGGCCCAGGATCATGCTGCCCAGGCCCTCAGCCAGCTTGATCACCACGTTGCCGGTGAAGCCGTCGGTCACGACCACGTCCACGGCGCCGGTCGGGATGTCCTTGCCCTCGACGTTGCCGATGAAATTGAGGCCCGCACCCTGCAGCAGGGGGAAGGACTCCTGCACCAGCGCGTTGCCTTTGACCTCTTCCTCGCCGTTGCTCAGCAGGCCGACGCGCGGCGCCTGCAGCCCGAACACATTCTGCATGTAGACCGACCCCATGCGCGCCCACTGCAACAGGTAGTGCGGCTTGGCGTCGGGCGTGGCGCCCGCGTCGGCGATGAGCACGGGGCGCTTGGCGTTGCGGGTGGGGAAGATGGTCGCCAGGCAGGGCCGTTCGATGCCGGGCACGCGCTTGAGGATGAAGAGCGCCGAGGCGACCACCGCGCCGGTGTTGCCCGCCGAGACCAGGGCATCGCCGCCGCCGTCGCGCAACAGGTTGAGGGCCACCACCAGCGACGCGTTCTTCATGCGCTTCCAGACGGTAGACGGCTGGTGCTCGTCCATTGGGATCACGTCGGGCGCGTCCACGATGGGCAGGCGCAGCCCTGCCGTGTCGTGCTTAGCGAGTTCGGCCTTGATCACCGCCTCGCGCCCCACCAGCACCACCTCGACGCCGAACTCGCGCGCCGCCAGCACGGCTCCGGCCACGGTTTCCAGCGGCGCATTGTCGCCGCCCATCGCATCCAGTATGATCTTCATCGGCTGCCCCTTGTGCTCTGTTTGTGGCTAGTATGATGTGAGCGGATTATACCGCAGGGCTGGGGGCGCGGCAACCGGCCCGAACCGGCGCGCGTTTTGGCGAAGCTGGATTTCCGGGTGACACTGGAGCCGAAGGCTGTTTGACCGTGTTTTCTTCAGCGAGGCTGCGGGAACAACTCGCTGGTGAGTCGCCGCTATAGTGCTGAGGCCAGGTCACGCGCCGGGTAGACTCGAGTAAAGTACTCGCGGCCGAATAACTCCTGCATAATCGATAGCGGCAGCATGTCGGGGTGCAGAGGAAACTGGCTGCGGTGGGCGGCCATCGCCTCCACTTTTTGGCGTACGAAGTCGCGCACGTCAATGCACGTGGTGGCCGCGCCGGCGTCAACCGTCAATTGCCCGTCGATCGGTGCCCCATCGACCAGATGCGCATCTTTGCCCCTGCCGGCAAAGTGGCTGGGCTTGTCGGGCGAGAAGACCAGGCAGGTGGTGCTCTCGACCGCGATTACATGCGCGTTACGCGGCTTATGATAGGCCAGGCCCTGCTCGCCAAAGAACATCCCCGGCTCGATATAGGCCCGCGGTTCCAGCTTTCCATCCGCTTGTTCCACCACGGCCTGGGCACGACCCGAGAGGATCAGGTAGAGCTTTGTCGCGGCTTCACCCTGCTCGATGATATAGAAACCCGGCGGATACCAGCTTATATTGATAAAGTCACCCGCGTACTTCAGCATCGTGCTTTCCTCGGAAAGGAGCATCAGCGCCTGCACGAAATCGAGGGAGCCTTTGAAACGCTCTTTGTGTTGAACGAGCCATTGCACCAGACGCTCCAGCAGCATCAAGCGGCTCTGCGGGAAACAACTCTGGTAATAGCGGCCCGGCTGATGCAGCCTGAGCCCGGCGTCGATCTGCTCCCTGAACGCTGCCGCGTCGGCGGCGCGCCGGACGGCGTCACTGGTGACAAGGCTCATGGTGATGTGGTCGGGGTGTCCATAACCGCCGTCGGGGTCGAAGGCCAGCACCACGTCGGGCCGAAAGCTGCGAATCGTCCTCACCACATCGCCCACCAGCACGTCCGGGTCAAGTTCTTGCAGCGTACCGTCCCCGTAGTCCCAGCAGACCGAATGCTGCACACCCAGTTTCTCTGATGCCCGGTGCAACTCCTGGGCGCGCACCTGGCCCAGCGTGCGCCGCGTCGCGATGCGGGCGTCGCGGATCTGCCCGGCCTGGCCTTTGGTCGCCGAAACGACCATAATCTCGGACCCGGCGGCGGCGTATTTCGCCAGCGTGCCCCCCGCAACAAACACTTCGTCATCCGGATGGGCGAATACGCCGAGGATGCGCGGCGCTCCTGTGGCTATGGGTTCCATGTGAGCTATGCTCCGCCTAGGCTTCCCGGTCCACAAAGGTTTCGGCGAACTGCATAAAGCGGTAGACATCGGCGAAGTTGGAGGCCAGGCCAAGCGAAATGCGCACGGCGCCGCGGCCCTCGCCGCCCGTCCTCCGCATCGCGGTCATGAACTGTTCGAGCGTCATGCGCTCGGTCTGGCGGTAGAAGCCGGCGATCTCCTCCTCGCTGACATCCAGCGCCTTTTCACGGGCGCCGGGGTTGCAGAAACAGCCTGTTCGCAGTGAGGTGTTTTCCTGATTCGCGCAACTCTCCACATCCAGATGCTGGTTGAGCCGCCCATTGGGGTCAAAAAAGTTGAAGGTGATCGTGCCCCCGCGCCCTTCGGTATTTGCCGGTCCATAGATGACCGCGACGGGCCGCCCGTTACTGTGCCGTAACCCTTCCAACTGTTGCAGCAGCCAGCCGGCCAGGCAGCGGACCCGCTCGTGGATCACGTCTATGCCGATGCCGGTAATGTAGTTCAGGCCGATCTCCACCGCGGGGATGCTGAGATAGTTGACGGTCCCATCCTCGAAAGCGGCGGCCCCCGGCGCCATGCTGCGCCCCTCGCTGACCACCGAGGCGAAGAGGATGGTGCCCCCTGCGTACCAGGGGCGCTGCAGTTTGCTCACGGCATCCTTGCGCGCGATCAGCGCGCCGATCCCGGTTGGATAACCCATGATCTTATAGAAGGACTGCGAGAGGAAATCCGGCTTGACCCGGCTCAGATCGAGCCGGTTTGTCGGTGTGAATGCGGCGCCGTCTAGCAGCACATCCCAGCCGGCCGCCTTCGCCTCGGCCACCCAATCCAACGAATGCTGTACGCCTGAGAAGTTGGACTGGGCCGGATAGGCGAACAGGCAAGGCTTGCCGGGCCTGATGGCAGCGAGGTCCGCCCGTAAACTATCGGCATCAATGCGCAGGTCGGGGGGCACCACGGGGCTGTAGATAACGTCCGCGCCCCGCCGATGGGCGAACTCCCGGATGCCGGTAACAGAGTTATGGTTGTCATAGGTTAGCAGATAGCGGCTACCCGGCTGGAAGGGGTAGGACTCGCCGACGAGCTTGAGCGCGCCGCTGGCGTTGAGGGTGAAAATCACCAGATATTCGTCCGGCGAAGCATTGAAGAAGTGGAGCACGGCGTGGCGGGCGCGCTCCACGAGCTGGGTCGCCGCCCGCGAACTGGGGTTGGAAGAGTGCGGGTTGCCGAACACGTTGTCCCGTAACAGCGCCAGGTGGGCGCTCAACTGCGACTCGGCGTATAGCCCACCACCTGTGTAATCCAGGTATAGATGGCCCTCGCGATCCAGGCGCCCGTACTCCGTGGCCCGCAACTCGTCCAGTCTAGCCGTGCTGTCGTAGTCTGGGAAATCGCGGCGGAAGGCGGCCAGCGCCCCGTCCATTCCCTCCCGTGGATAGCGAGTCCTGCTTCCTCCAAGCTCAACATCCGCCCTAGCCGCTTCCAGCTTTGTCATCCCAATACACCTCCTAAGCCTTGTGTCCCCTTACCAGGAGGTCACGCTGCGGGCCGTTCGCCACAATTGAGAAAACAGGGAAGGGTAGCACAGGATGCACTCGCATTATACAGCGTCGCGGAGTGTCGATCAACTTCCAAATTGTGGTCACGCCGGGGCAGAATATGGGGGCCGGCCGCCTGTCTGCGATGGGCTATTGACAGGCGCGCGCAGATAGTGTACAATCTACACCATTGTTGCAGTACATCGAACCCCAAGGTAGGGAAGGAGACAGGGATGGCACAGGAGACGGCAGCGGGCACGGACGCGGGGGTATTGGCGCGGGCGCAGGGCTGCCTGCTGGGCCAGTTGGCCGGGGATGCGCTCGGCAGCATGGTCGAGTTCAAATCGGCGGCGACGATCCGCGGCATGTATCCGGGCGGCTTGCGCGAGATCGGGCCGAGCCCGGTGTTCGGCACGCTGGCCGGGCAGCCCACCGACGACTCGGAACTGGCGCTGGCCCTGGCGCGCACGCTGGTGGCACACGGCTTCGCCGTAGAGCAGATCGCCGCCGCGTATGGCGATTGGCATGAGAGCCACCCGTTTGACGAAGGCAACGCGACCCGGCAGGCGCTGTGCGGGATCGGCCCCGCCCGGCGGCGCGGCGGCAGCGCGGCGGCCACGGCGCGGCAAAGTGCCGACCCGCAAACCCAGGCCAACGGCGCGCTGATGCGGCAAAGCCCGCTGGGCATCTGGGGCTATGCGCGGGATCCCGCGGTGCTCGACGGCTATGTGCGCGCGGACACGCAGCTCACGCACCCGAACCAGGTCTGCCAGGACGCGTCGGCGGCGTTCATCGTGGCGCTGGCGGCGGTGATCCGCGAGGGACTGGACGGCCCGGCGGCCTACGCGCGGGCGTGCGAGTGGAACCAGGCGCACGGCCACAGCCCCAAAGTGACCCAGGCGCTGGCCGCCGCCAAGACAGCCCGCCCGAATTATGAGCAGAGCATCGGCCATGTGCCCATCGCCCTGCAAAACGCCTTCTACCAGGCGCTGCACGCGCCCAGCTTCGAGGTGGGCGTAGTGGACACGGTCATGCAGGGCGGCGACACCGACACCAACGCGGCCATCGCCGGGGCGCTGCTCGGCGCGATCCATGGCGCCGCGGCGGTGCCCGATCAGTGGCGCGCGGCGCTACTGGCCTGCCGGCCCGCGCAGAGCGCGCCGGGGGTCCATCGCCCGCGCCCCGCGATGTACTGGCCGTTGGACGCGCTCGATCTCGCCGCGCAGTTGCTGGCGGTGGGCCGCCGGGCCGTTTCGTAGACTTACGCCCGGCCCTTGTGATGCTGAACGCAGTGAAGCATCTCGTCTGATCCCCCACGAGACGAGACTCTTCGCTGCGATCAGAGTGACAAGTGAAATGTGCCTGCGTACTGGCCGGGTGATAGGGCAGTAACGGCCTTGTCAACAACGGGCGGCTCTGGTATGATACACATATCGCAGACCGATTTCCGCCAGCCGGGGTAGTGACGGCCCCGCCGGAGTCCGCCATGAAACCGCATACACCCCTGGGACCCGGCCCCGACCACGTGGGGGAGGAGTCCGGGCGATGAGCGCCGGGCTATCCCGCCTCAAATTGCTGCCGCCCCGTGGCGCCGTCGACCCCGCCGACCCGGCTCCGCCGCCCACCGCGCGGCCCCGGCTCGCAGCGCCTGCCGCGCCGCCGAAGACTCCCGAGCGCCGGGTGGGCCGGCCCCGGTTGCCCGGCCTGCCCCGCCCGCCGCACGTGCGTCTGCCCCGTGCGCCGCGCCCGCGGCTGCCCAACCCCGCTACCTGGACCCGCTATACCCTGGGCCTGGCCGGGTTGCTGATCCTCGGCCTGCTGGTGCGCCTGCCCCTGCTCTGGGCGGCGCCACTGGACACGCCCAGCGCGCCGCAGGCGACGATGGCGGCTTTCGTGCGCCGGCTGGCGGCCACCGGCGGCGATCTCAAGGCGGCGCTCCCCTGGATCGGCCCCCTGCCTATCGACCTGACGGGCGGGCTGCCGCTGTACGCCTGGGTGGCCGCGCTGTTCAGCGGGTTCCTGGGGCCGCAAGCCTGGATCGGGCGGGCGCTGGCCCTGGCCGGGGCGCTGGCCGCCACCGGGTTGCTGTTCGTGGTGGTGCGCCGGCTGGCGGGGGGGCGGGCGGCGCTCTACGCGGCGTTGTTCCTCACCGTGACCCCGCCCGGCCTCTACTATGGCCGGGCCTATCTGCCCGAGACATGGGGCTGGGCAGCGGGGTGCGCCGCGCTGGCCGCGGCGTTGCGCTGGCGCGACTGCGTGCTGGCCGGGCGCCCGGACGAGCGCCGCTGGTTCCGCATCGCCGCGGCCAGCGGCGGGCTGGCGCTGCTGCTCAGTTCCGCCAACCTGGCCTTGCTGCCGCCGCTGCTCTACCTGGCCCGGTCGCTCGGCCCGCTGCCCGCCACGGACTCGCTGGCGCTGGACATGGCCCGTGCCCGCCGCGCCGGCACCGAGGTCTACCTTTATGCCGCGCTGCTGGTGGGGCCGCTGCTGCTGTGGTGGGCGCTGACGCATATCGGCGGGGCGGTGAGCGAGGTCGATCCGGCCTTCGGCGGCGGGGGCATCGGCGCGGCGCTGGCCGAGTTGCGGCGCGGGGAGTTCTACGGCGTGCTGGCCGGGCGCCTGGTCAACGGCACGCTGACGGTGGCCGGCTTCCTGTTGCTGCTGGCCGGGCTGGGCCGCCCGGCGCGGGCGCCCTGGCCGTGGGTGTTGCACCTGTGGGCGGGGGCCGGGCTGGTCGTCGTGCTGGGCAGCGCGGCGCGCCTGGCCGCCGACGACTCGACGCTCGTGGCCTGGCTGCCGGCGCTGGCCGCCGTGGCCGGGCTGGGCGCCAACTGGGTCGCGGCGCTGCCCGCGGCCATCGTCGCCGCGCTGCGCGGGCACGAAGAGGAAGCGGAGATCCTGGAGGCCGACCTCGACGACGGCGCGCCCGCCGACGAGCCGGCGCCGGGGACGTGGCTGGGCGCCCGGCGCCCGGCGCGCGGGGCGGTGCGGCGCGCGGGCTGGTCGCAAAGCACGGGCGCACGCCCCGAGCAGAGCTGGCCGCGCACGCGCACGGCGCTGCTGCGCCTGGGCAATGCCGTCGCCGTGATCCTCCTGCTGGCGGTTTTCGCCGGGGGCTTCGGCGCGCTCACAGCCCGCTACGAGGTCAGCGCCGCGGCCAAGCTCTATGAAGTGGTGGGCAGCCGCGCCGCGGCCACCGGGCCGGGGCATACCGGCGGGCGCATGGTGGTGGCCGGGCCCGGCGCGCCGGAGATGTTTTACACTGCGGGCCTGACCGGCTGGGCCGTGCCGCAGGACCGCTTCAGCCGCGCCGCACTCGACCAGATGAAGCAGGCCGGGGCGGTGCTGCTGATCAGCGCCGACCAGACCTGGCTGGGGCGCCAGCCCGATTACCCCGGCCTCGTCGCCTCGTTCCAGGTGGCGCTGCTGGCGCAGGAGTACATCATCTTCGACCTGCACAACCCGCCGCCCACCCGCGACAGCCTCTACTTCCTGGAGACAGGCCATACGCTGCGCGGCTCGTTCCGCGCCTTCTGGCAGAACAACGGCGGCGTGGCCCGCTTCGGCTTCCCGCTGACCGAGGAACTGCAAGAGGTCAGCCCGGAAGACGGCAAAGAGCGCACGGTGCAGTATTTCGAGCGGGCCGTGATGGAGTTGCACCCCGACCAGGCCGGCACACCCTACGACGTGCAGTTGGCGCCGCTGGGCCGCCGGTTGCTCGATGCCCAGGTCAAGCGCGCCGACGCGCTGGGCACCCAGGTGGTGGGCGTCGACCCGGTGCCCGAAGCGCCGAACACCCCGACCTACCACTTCTTCAAGGAGACCGGGCACAGCGTCAAGGGCGAGTTCTTGAAAACCTGGCAGGCGGGCGGCGTCCGCGTCTACGGTTACCCGATCAGCGAGGAAATGCGCGAGATCAGCCCGGCGGACGGCAAAGTCCACATCGTGCAATACTTCGAGCGCGCCCGCTTCGAGTGGCACCAGGAGTTCGCCGGGACGCCGAACCAGGTCCAGCTCGGCCTCATTGGGCGCGAATGGCTGGAGGCGCAGAAACGCTAGCGCCCGGCGCGCGGTGTTCAGAAGCGGGGAAAATATGTTATAATCCGGCGGCCCTTTCTGCCGCCGGCAGGGGCACCGCACGCGGCCGCAGGCGGTTGTTACCGGCTCGGCTTTTTGAGTTTAGTTTATCTCAACGAGGAGATTCTATGAAGATACACGAATACCAGGCCAAGGAGATCCTGGCCCGGCACGGCATCCCGGTCAATTCCGGCGAGCTGGCGACCACACCCGACGAGGCCGAGGCGATTGCCCGCAAGATCGGCAAGATGGTGGTCGTGAAGGCGCAGGTGCTGGTGGGCGGGCGCGGCAAGGCCGGCGGGGTGAAGCTGGCGAAGACCCCCGAAGAAGCCCGCGAGAAAGCGCAGCAGATCCTGGGCATGGATATCAAGGGCATCACCGTGCAGAAGGTGCTGATCGCCGATGCCGCCGATATTGCCCAGGAGTATTATCTGGGCGCGATCCTGGACCGCGGCAGCAAGCAGATCGTCGTCATGGCGAGCGCGGCGGGCGGCGTCGAGATCGAGGAGGTCGCCAGGGAGACGCCGGAACTGATCCATCGTGTGGGGGTGGACCCGCTGATCGGCTTCCAGGACTTCCAGGCGCGCGACCTGGCCTATGCAATGGAGATCCCCGCGCCGCTGATCCGCGATTTTGTGAAGATCTGCCGCGGGCTGGTCGACGCGCTGATCGCCGGCGATGCCAGTCTGGCCGAGATCAACCCCCTGATTCGCACCCCCGACGGCAAGTTGCTCGCCATCGACGCCAAAATGGACCTCGACGACTTCGGGCTGGCCCGGCACCCCGACCTGGAGGCGCTGCGCGACCCGAACGAGGACATCCCGGTTGAGAAGGCGGCCCGCGAGGCCGGGCTGAGCTACGTGAAGCTCGACGGCGACATCGGCTGCATGGTCAACGGCTCGGGGCTGGCGATGGGCACCATGGATGCAATCAAGCTGCACGGCGGCGAGCCGGCCAACTTCCTCGACGTGAGCGGCGGCGCCAACGAGCAGCAGGTGACGACGGCGATGCGCCTGATCCTGAGCGACCCCAAGGTGAACGCCGTCTTGATCAACATCTTCGGCGGCATCACGCGCGGCGACATCGTGGCACGCGGCATCCTGGCCGGGCTGAAGGCGGTACAGACCGATCTGCCGATGGTCATCCGCCTGGTGGGCACGAATTCGGAGGAGGGGCGCCAGATCCTGGCCGACAACGGGCTGGTGGCGCTGGAGTCGATGGACGAGGCGGCGGCGAAGGTCGTCGCGCTGGCCCACGAGCGGGCTGCTCAGGGGCAGACGCAGAAAGAGGCCCACGCATGAGCATCCTGGTCAACAATGAGACGCGCCTGCTGGTGCAGGGCATCACGGGCCGCGAGGGCGCCTACCATGCCCACCAGATGGTGGACTACGGCACCAAAGTCGTCGCCGGCACCTCGCCGGGCAAGGGCGGCACGAAGAACGAGGACGGCGTGCCGGTGTTCAACACCGTGTCCCAGGCCGTCAAGGAGACGGGGGCCAACGCCTCGATCATCTATGTGCCCGCGCCTTTCGCGCCCGACGCCATGTACGAGGCCGCCGATGCCGGCATCCCGCTGATCGTCTGCATCACCGAGCGGGTCCCGGCGCTGGATATGGTTAAGGTCTACCGCTACGTGCGCCAGCGCGGCGCCCGCCTGATCGGGCCGAACTGCCCCGGCCTGATCTCCCCCGGCCAGGCCAAAGTCGGCATCATGCCCGGCTATATCCACAAACCCGGCAACGTGGGCCTGGTCTCGCGCTCGGGCACGCTGACCTATGAAGTGGTCAACGCGCTGACCCAGGCGGACCTGGGCCAGTCCACCGCCGTGGGCATCGGCGGCGACCCCATCGTCGGTAGCTCGTTCATCGACATCCTGAAGCTGTTCCAGGAGGACCCGGCCACCGAGAAGGTCGTCATGATCGGCGAGATCGGCGGCACGGACGAGGAAGCGGCGGCGGCGTTCGTCCGCGACCACATGACCAAGCCGGTGGTGGGCTTCATCGCCGGGCGCACGGCGCCGCCGGGCCGGCGCATGGGCCACGCCGGAGCGATCATCTCGGGCGGCGTGGGCACCGCCGAGAGCAAGATGGCGGCGATGCGCGCCGCCGGCATCAAGGTGGCCGATGCGCCCAGCCAGATCCCCGATCTGGTGAAGAGTTCCTGAGTCCCACCTGCGTGCGCGCGGGGCGTCTGCCGGGCGGCAGGCGCCCTTTTTGTTGCGCCGCGGCCATCCGGCATAGCTCTTGCTCAAGCAGGCTCTGACGGGATCCTCAGCAGGAGTAGGAGGCCATGACGCAACGATCCGCGCCCGACCAGCGGCACCTGAAACACGAACGCTGGCGCTTGCTGCGCCACTGGTCGGCGTTCACCGACAAGCCCCTGATCGTACTGTCGTTCGTGTGGCTGGGGCTGCTGGTGCTCGACTTCACCACCGGCCTCGACCCCATGCTGCAGGCGCTCAGCTACCTCATCTGGGCCGTCTTCATCGTCGATTTTCTGGTCGAGTTCGCCATCGCCCCGCGCAAGAAGGTCTATCTGCAAAAGCACTGGCTGACCGCGCTGGCGCTGGTGCTGCCGGCGTTCCGGGTGCTGCGGGTGGTGCCGGCCTTGCGGGCGCTGCAGGCGGCGCGGGCGGCGCGCACTGTGGGCCTGCTGCGGGTGGTCACGTCGCTAAACCGGGGCATGGGCGCGCTGGGGCACACCCTACAGCGCCGGGGCATCGGCTACCTGATCGCCCTCACCGTGATCGTCATCTTTGTCGGCGCCGCCGGGATGCAGTTCTTCGAGAACCCCGCGGCGCTACGCGAAGCCGGTTATACCACGGCGGCCCGGCAAAGCGCCGGACTACAGAGCTACGGCGAAGCCGTCTGGTGGACGACGATGCTTATGACCACGCTCGGCTCGGACTACTGGCCGCAGACGGTGGCCGGGCGCGTGCTCTGCGGCCTGCTCTCGCTCTACGCCTTCGCCATCTTCGGCTACATCACGGCGACCATCGCCGGGCATTTCGTCGGCCAGGAAACGAGCGCGCAGGTGGACAAGGCCGCCACAGAGGCGGCGTCCGGCGCGGCGTCCGGCACCGGCGCGAGCGCGGAACTGCGCGCCTTGCGCGAGGAGATCGCCGCCCTGCGCGCGCAGATGGCCGCCCTCGCGCCGTCCCGGCACCACACCGCCCCCCAGTCCAGCCGGGACGCCGATCTGGACGCCGAGTTGCGCCGGGCGCCGCCCGCCCCCGCAGCCGACCGTCGCTAGGGCGGCCGCCCCGCCCCTGTGGCGGCGGGTCCAGGGGCTACGGGGTGATCTCGATCTCGGCCTCGATCTCCACCGGGATGCCGAACGGTAGCTCGGCCAGCCCCACGGCGGAGCGGGCATGGGCCCCGATGTCGGGGCCGAACACGTCGAGGATCAGATCCGAGGCGCCGTTGATCACGGCGGGCTGCCGGGTGAAGCCGGGCGCCGAGTTCACCATGCCGAAGATCCGCAGCCAGGCGGCCACCCGGTCCAGGTCGCCCAGCGCCCGCTGCAAGCTGCCGAGGATCGACAGGGCCGTCAGCCGGGCGGCCTGATAGGCTTCCTCCGGCGAGACCTCGGCCCCGACCTTGCCGAAGGGGCCGGCCAGCGTGCCGTCGGCCTGCTGCGGACCGTGCCCGGCGATGTAGGCGCGGTTGCCGCGGATGCGCACCTGGGCAAAGGGCAGGCGCACATCGGGCGCCACCTGGATCGGCGCCGGCAGCACCAGGCCGAGCGCAGCCAGTCGCGATTCGATCTGCACGGGCTTCCCTTTCTCAGCCGGCGGCGCGGCTGTTCGCCTGGAACGTCTCCCCCTCAATGCCCCAGCCGATGATGCGCGTGGGCGTGAGGCGGATCATTTCGGGGCCGAAGTCGCGCATGATCTCCTGGCCCCCAGTGGGCAGGGTTTCGGCCCGCCCCCGGATCTCCAGCCCGCGGGCCTTCCACGGGGGCAGCACATCGTCGATCACGAAGGCCACCCGCCCGTCGCGGGCCACATCGCGGAACTTCTTGGTATTGCCGATGCTGTGCCCGCCGATGTCAATCGTATCCAATTCCGGATTATAGCGGAAAGCCACCGGCACGACGTGGGGTTCGCCCGCCGCGTTGACCGTGGCGAGCCGGCCCAACCGCTGGCTCTGGAGATAGGCGATCTCCGCCGGTGTAAAGGCGCTCATGGCGTTTCCTTTCTCCCCCCTACGCATACCTGATGCGGGCAGCCATACAGGCAGTAAACGACCTTAACATTGTTCCGCGATCTATAATACAGGCGGATATGTTCTAGCCGGCTACCCGGCATCCGGTCACGAATCCACCGCTTCTTCGCACCCTTCGCGTCTTCGCGGTGAGCAACCAAGGATGAGAAGGACGCCATGACGGAGATTCCCGAGAATTTCGCGCGGACGATGGGGGAAGTGTATGGCGCGGAGGGCCGGGCCTGGCTTGGGCGCCTGCCGGGCCTGCTGGCCGGATGCGCCCGGCGCTGGGGCCTGACCGTGGGGCCGCCGTTCGTGCCGCTGTCGTACAACTACGTGGCCCCGGCGGTGCGGGCGGACGGCACGCCCGTGGTGCTGAAGGTGGGGTTCCCTGGTCGCGAACTGCGCACGGAGATCGCGGCGCTGCGGCTCTACGACGGCCACGGCATC
>DASSGZ010000041.1:0-4982 GCA_035693165.1 Chloroflexia bacterium
CCCGCCCGGCGCGCGTATCGACCAGCAGATAGCCCTCGTCGTCCGGCCCGCGGTGGCGCAGGGCCGTCGTCGCCCGGCGCAGGGCGGCCAGGTCCACGGGCCGCCCATCCGTATGCCAGATCCCGAAAATGCCGCACATCAGTTTTGAGGACTCCTGCTCATCATCACGGTAGTATACGTTACACGGGTTGCTTCACGCAATTCCTTGAGTGCCGGATCGCTTTCTAGTATACTCAGGGTTAGGCCAATGACAACCATCACCCCAAACCCCTCTATCAGCGTTATTATCCCTGCCTATAATCAGGGGCCGCTGCTGGCTCGTGCCATCGATAGCGCGCTGGGCCAGTCCTATCCGCCCCTCGAAGTAATCGTGGTCAACGACGGCTCTCCCGACCCGATTACCCGTGCCACGGCAGCGCGCTACGAAGGGCGGGTTGTCTATCTGGAACAGGCTAACGGAGGGGTTGCGGCAGCGCGTAACACAGGCATTGCCGCTGCTCACGGGGATTTGATTGCGCTGCTCGATCAGGATGACATCTGGTTGCCGGAAAAGCTTGCTGTGGAGGTAGCAGCTTTTGCGCGCCACCCCCAGGTAGCCCTTGTGCATTCCAGCTACTATCTGATCGATGGCGCAGGCCGGCGGACGGGAGTGGCCCGGTTGCCGCAACGCGAATGGGCACCGTTACCCGACTTGCTGCTGGAGATACCTATCGCCTCCTGTACCGCGCTTTTTCCCCGGCGTGTACTGGACGAGGTAGGATCATTCGACCCGGCACTGGCGGGATCGGACGATTGGGATCTCTGGCTGCGCATGGCTGCCCGCGGCTATCGCTTTTATTGCCTGGGTGTGCCGCTGGCGGAGTACCGGATCCACCCTGCCAATACGTCAAATGATATTGATTTGATGATCCGTGCCGGCCTGGGCGTGCTCGACAAGTTCTACACGCTGCCCAATCTGCCTGCGAGCGCCTGCCCAATGCGGGATAAGGCCTATTTTGGCCGGCATGCCTGGGCGGCGGCCCTATACTATGGCGCGCAACGGTTGGAACCTGCCGGGACGCATCTGCGCGCCGCTGCTACGCACGATCCGTCCGGCGTTGTCACCGGACGCTTTCTGCAGTCGCTGATTTATGCGCGTAGCTCACAGCCCACACGGGCGACGGCCCTGGCCGCTATCCGGTTCGTCCAGCAAACCCTGGCAGCCGCTGGGATATCACCGGCGCGGATGAAGTGGCTGCGGGCGCGGGCGCGGTTGGTGTGGGCTTTGCACACCGGAGGCTCTGTCCGCCGGGCTATTGCTCTGGCTCACGCTCTGTTAGCCGAACCTCGTTTGCTGATCGACCCCCACCTCTGGGCAGCCGCCCGGCGCCTGCTCCAGCGAGCGGTATCCCGATCACAGCTTATGGTGCACTCTAACCGCAGAGCAGCGAAATGACGCA
This sequence comes from Chloroflexia bacterium, assembly GCA_035693165.1. Taxonomy (GTDB): domain Bacteria; phylum Chloroflexota; class Chloroflexia; order QHBQ01; family JAICKM01; genus JAICKM01. Next base: position 1,440 of record DASSGZ010000041.1, read on the forward strand.
AGGAGTGGGAGCATGGGTGCGCAACAGCTAGCAACGCGAATCATCAGGGGATTGGGCCGCCGCAACCCAACCTTGCAACGCTATCTGGACCGGCGTACGCGCGCCCAGTTCTTGCGCCGCGGGCGGATACCCATGTCCCCCGGCTATGAACAATACCGCGAAGACTTTATCGACCGCGTTCTGCATGATCAGGTGATCATGGAGCGTTTCCGGACGGGCGCGCCGCTACCGCCGCGTTACGGCGTCGGTATCGACGAGCGCTGTATCGAGTACCCCTGGTTGTTTGCGCGCCTGCCGGCCACGGCGGAGCGGTTGCTCGACGCCGGCTCTATCCTCAACCATCGCTTCTTGATCGATCATCCAACACTGGCCGCCAAGAAACTCCATATCCTGACGCTGGCCCCCGAGCATGCGGCCTTCTGGCAACGCGGCATTGCCTACTTATACGAAGACCTGCGGGCCATCCCCATCCGCGACGAGTTGTATGATACGGTTATCTGTATTTCCACGCTGGAACACGTTGGCCTCGATGCCTCCTACTATACCAGGAACCCGGCACACCGGGAGAATCACCCGGATGCCTTTGTGCCGGCGATCCAGGAGTTGCGCCGGGTGCTGCGGCCGGGGGGGCGGCTTTACCTGACCGTACCCTACGGTGTGCCGCGTAATATCGGGTCGATGCAGGTTTTTGACGCCGCCTTGCTGGCCCGTGCCATTGAGGCATTCGCTCCGGCGCATACTGATAGTACGTACTATCGATATACGGCTCATGGCTGGCAGGTCGCCGGCGCGGACGCATGTGCTACCGCCGAGTATGTGGAATGCTACCATCGTTATAATGAAACCCCGGAGTCTGTGCGTCCGGCGGAGTTCCCGCGCGAACCGGATCTCGCGGCGGCGGCCCGAGCGGTGGCGTGCCTGGTGCTGGCGAAGGATATGGAGGCAGGTCGGTCCTGATGAAAATTGCCGTCTGGCATAATCTGCCCAGTGGCGGCGGCAAGCGGGCGCTCTACTACCATGTGCGTGGCCTGGTGGAACGAGGCCACACGGTCGAAGCCTGGTGCCCGCCCACCGCCGATCAGTCCTATCTGCCCTTGAAGGACTTGATCCCCGAGCATGTGGTGCCGCTAGACTGGCAGCCACACCGCCCGCGTGACCCGGTGCGGCGGGCCTGGGCCAATTACGGCAACATGGTCGCTAAGCTTGCCGCTATGGACCGTCATTGCCGGGCATGCGCCGTCGAGATCGAGCGATGGGGCTTCGATTTACTGTTTGCCAACGGCGATCAAGAATTTCTGGTCTCCCCTATTGGGCGGTATGTACGGATACCCAGCGTGCTCTATTTGCAAGAGCCGTATCGCCCGCTGTATGAGGCGATGCCGCGCCTGCTCTGGGCGGCGCTTCCCGCCCCGGACCCGCGCCGGTTCTCACCGGGATATGCGGTGCGCTTTCTGCATAATCTGATTAAGGTCCAGGCGGCCCGCGTGCAGGCGCGCGAAGAACAGCGCAGCGCCGCGGTTTACGACCGTATTCTGGTGAACTCCCTGTTCAGCCGGGAAAGTATTATCCGCGCCTATGGGTTGGACGCCTATGTTTGCTACCTGGGCGTAGATACCAATCTATTTGTGCCCCAACCGGGACCGCGGGAGCCGGTCATCCTCGGCCTGGGTACCCTGGCACCGGCCAAAGACCCCGCTTTTATCATCCACGCCGTGAGCCAGGTGGCGAAGCCACGTCCGCGTCTCGTCTGGATCGCGAATGCCGCGATTCCCACGTATCTAGCGGAGTTGGAAGAATTAGCGCGCGCGCTCCAGGTGACCTTTGAGCCGAAACTGCGTATTACCGATGGCGATTTGGTTGCGCTGCTTAACCGCGCGACCGTCCTGGCCTACGCCCCGCGCCTGGAGCCGTTTGGCTTTGCCCCGCTGGAAGCCAACGCGTGCGCCTTACCCATCGTCGCGGTGGCAGAGGGCGGCGTGCGCGAGACGGTAGTGGATGGGATGAACGGCCTGCTGGTCGCGCATGATCCCGCGGCGATGGCGTCGGCATTAGCGCATCTGCTTTCTGATCCGGCCTATGCCCGGCAGCTTGGGGGCCAGGGGCGCGCCTGGGTCGAGACCCGGTGGTCTCTCTCGGCGGCGATTGATAGGCTGGAGACGCATCTGTATGCGGTCGTCGCGCAGAGGGAATCCGGATGAGCATCGGAAAGAACACGGCGGTTGGTCTTGCCGCCGATATGGCCATTTTTGGTCTCGGCATCATCGTCAGCATTGTGCTGACCCGTAGTTTGGGGCCGGAGCAGCGCGGCGTGTACATCCTGCTGACCACGACGAATGCGTTACTGACCCAACTAGGGCATCTGAGCGTGGCGGGCGCGATCAGTACCATGCTGGCGCGGGGCCGCCTGCAAGCGGGCGAGGTCCACACGGCGGCCCTCTTACTGGCCTTCGGCCTCGGTCTGATCCTCTTTGCAGTGGCCACGCTGACTTATCCCCTGGTCCGAGAAAGCGTCTTCCAGAATGTGCCCTATCCGTATCTCTTGATTGCACTGTTGCTGATTCCCATCACTATTTACCAGGTCTACTGGAACTACATGATGATGGGCCTCAATCGGCTATTGGTCCTGAATAAGCTCAACGTGGTCGTGAATATTACCTCGACCGTGCTGATGATTCTGGTTGTAGGCGTGTTCCGGGGTGGGGTGCCGGGCGCGCTGCTGGTCTGGGCGGTGAGCGCCCTGGCGACAGCCATCGGCGGGGTGGTCCTGGCGCTGGGCATCGCGGGTTTCGCCTGGCCGCCCCGCCGCCGGGTGTTGGCCGATCTGCTGCACTTTGGCGTGCGCAGCCACGGCGCCAATATTGCCCACCATGTGTTTTTGCGCTTCGATATGTATGTTGTCAATACGCTCGTCGGGACGGCGGGGGTGGGCATCTACTCGCTTTCCACGTCGCTGGCCGAAAGGCTCTGGCTGCCCCTCAACGCAATCCACGCCTCGTCGCTCAGCAAGATCGCCCAGTTACCGCGCGACGAGTCGGCTCAGTTAACGGCCCGCGTGACTCGGACGGCCGTGCTGTTGATGTTGAGCGCGGCGGTGCCCTTTGCCCTGGTCAGCCCCTGGCTGATCCCATTTGTATACACCGCCGATTTTACGGCGGCTGTGGTGCCGCTGATCATCTTGCTGTTGGGCACGCCGGCCTTCGCCGTGATGATGGTGCTGAACAGCTACATTCAGGGTCAGATGGAGCGGCCTGGCCTGCTGTCCATCCTGGGGTGGTTACAGATCGGGGTGAGTGTGCCGCTCTACCTGGTCCTGATTGCCTGGCAAGGGATCGTCGGCGCAGCGGTCGCCTCGTCTGTAACCTACCTATTGACCATGGCCGGATCGTTGTACGTTTTCCGGCGCGACAGCGGTCTACCGATCAATGCGGTCCTGGTGCCCCGTGCCGCAGATTTCCGCGAATATATACGGGTGATACGGAGGCTTCTGAGGCGGGTGCCGGGCTTTGGTCACTATGCAGACCGGCCTTCTTGAGCGGTCCCCGC
>DASSGZ010000042.1:0-9888 GCA_035693165.1 Chloroflexia bacterium
GCCCCGCAGATCAACCGGGTCCGCTTTACACGCGCGGTGCGGGTGCGGTTGTACGAAAACCTGAACAGCGAGGCGGGAATCGTGTCGGCGTACTGCCCGACCCTGCCGAATATGGGCGACCCCGCGAACTACAACACGGTCTGGGGCTACGTGATGAACGTGCCGCTGCCGGGCCCGACCGACGCCGCGCTGTGCCCGGCGCCCGGCACCTGGATGCCGGGCGGGGGCGTCTATTCGCGCCTGATCGACCCGAGCGCGCCATGAGTGGCCTGGCGCGCAGCGTAACCGGCGGACGAGCGGGGGATTGTAGTATAATAGGCCTAAGTTTCACCTATCCACGGGCCGGGATGGCGCGGCCCCATACCGCGAGCGCCAGGCGGGTTGGACCCGCTGTTGCCCGGCCTCCGAGTGCCTACCCGAGGAGAAGCGTTCCTTGATGAGACGACGCGGCTTGCTGTTGATGCTGGCTGGACTGATCGCGGCCGTCGCCGCCGGTATCATGATTTTCTCGCTCAGCCAATCGATCACGCCCCCCAGGGGGACGGGCACGCCCCAGGCTGCCGCGCCCACGGCCACTCCGTTCCCGTCGCAGATCGTCGTGCTCGCGGGGCGCGATCTCCCGCTGCATACCGTGATCGCCCCCGCCGACGTGGTGACGCGCGAGTTCCCGGTGGGCCTGGTGCCCGCCGACGCCTTCAGCAGCCCGACCCAGGTGCTGAGCCAGACGGCCACCACGCAGGTGTTCGCCGGGGAGGTGCTGCTGCGGCGCCAGTTTGTCGCCGCGGGCGGCAACGCAACGGCCTCGGCTTCCCTGCCCGCCGGCAAGGTGCTGGTGCCCTTCCCCGCCGACGATATGCTCAACTCGACCGGCGCCGTGCAACCAGGCGATCATGTCGATATCCTGGTGTCGCTGCCGGTCAGCGGCACCACCACGCTGCCCTCGAATAACAGCGCGCCGCAGGAAGCGGCGGGCAGCCGCCCGCTCGTAACCCAGGCCACCATGCAAAACATCGAAGTCTACAGCACGGGCCTGTGGCAGCAGCGCCAGACCGGCGCCGCGCCGGGCGCGGCGGGCAACGCCCAGGGCATCAAAGTCGTTACGTTTATTGTCGACCACCAGGAAGCCTTGATCCTGAAGTACATCAAAGACAGCGGGGGCACCATCGACCTGGTTGTGCGGTCGATCAACGACAAGGACAACGTCGCCACCGACCCCGTGTCCCTGGAATACCTGGTGGATCTCTATCACTTTGTCAACCTGTCCCGGTAGGATCGGCAGGGCAACCATCCTGGATCATCGCAGAGAAGGAGAGCCCGATAGATGCCGCAAGCGTCTACAACAATCAGTGTGGTCATCGCCGATGCGGATCGGGAGGAACTGGCCCGCACGCGGGCGCTACTCCAGCAAGACCACCGCATCCAGGTGGAAGCGACGGCATCGGAGCGCAGCGAAGTGCTGCTGCTGCTGGACCGCGAACCCGATATCTTCTTGCTGGCGGCCAACATCGATCCGCGCGACACGACCACCATGGTCAAGCAGCTGCTGGAGCTGGCACCCAGCACGCAGGTGCTGCTGCTGGCCGAGGATACCGATGCGCCCGACATGCGCCGCGCCGTGCTGGCGGGGGCGCGGGGGATCCTGCGCAAGCCGCTCAACGCCGAGGAGTTGCTGGGCACCATCCTCGAAGTCTTCGAGAGCGAGGTGGCCCGGCGCGAGCGCATCGCCGAACTGGCCCGCCAGCGCAAGGCCAAGGCTACCCGCGGGCGCGTGATTGTGATCTTCAGCCCCAAGGGCGGCGTCGGCTGCACCGTGCTGGCCTGCAACCTGGCGATTGCCCTGCGCCGCCTCACCAACAAGCGCGTGGCGTTGATCGACTATAGCCTGCAATTCGGCACCATCGGCACCCAACTCAACATCCAGTCGGCGCATAGCGTGGCCGAACTGGCGCCCCATGAGGAGGATCTCGACAACACCATTCTCGACGACGTCATGGTCCAGCATACGTCGGGAGTCAAGGTGCTGCTGCCGCCCATCTCGCCCGACCAGGTGGAGATGATCACCACCGAGAGCCTGACGGGCATCCTGGAGGGCCTGCGCAGCCACTTCGACTATATCGTGGTCGATACCTGGCACTCGGTGGAGGATGCTACGCTGGCGATCATGGAGTCCGCCGATAATCTGCTGCTGGTGACGACGCCCGAAGTCCCGGCGCTGAGCACGGCGCGGCGCTTCCTGGACATGTTGAAGCGCTACCCGCAACTGCTGTACAAGCCGCAACTGATTGTCAACCGCCATCCCAGCAAGGGCGGGGTGGCGCTGACCGAGATCGAAAAGAGCATCGGCCTGCAGGCACTCGCCACGATCCCCAGCGACGGATCGGTGATCACTCTGTCCATCAACGAGGGCATCCCGCTGTTCGAGAAAAACGTGAGCAGCGTGGCGGTACGCAACCTGAGCAAGCTGGCCGAGGCGCTGGCCCTGCCCGCCGATATCCAATCGCCCATCGCGGCGGGCAACTCGAACTGGCTGGGCGCCCTGCGCCGCCGCAGCTCGCCACAATCATAGCCCGGTCACGAACCGCACTATCGTCTAGGGGAGATGTCGTTATGCCCATCATCCGTCGTAAATCCGGTGCCCCGCCGCCGCTGGCGCGGGAGATGTCGTCCGGCGGGTCGCCGTCGGGGGCGCTGATCCATAATGGGATCGCCCCGCGCTCGCTGCCGGCGGATGCGTCCACCGGTGGCCCCACCTTCCGCAACAGTTTCGGCGCCACCGGCGGCACCAGCGGGGGACTCGCCACGCGCGCCAGCGGTAGCCGCGGCAGCAACGGCATCGCCCTGCCCCGCTCGTCGCGGGTGGATCTGGAACAGCGCCTGCACCACAAGATCATCGCCGAACTGCGCGACTCGGTCGATCTGAACGATCCCATGGCCGTGCGCGCGCAGATCGAGCGGCTGTTCAACCACTACATGGCGGAAGAAGACGTGGTCCTGAACCGCATCGAGCGGTCGAAAGTGTTCGACCAGGTCTGCGCCGAGATCCTGGGCTACGGGCCGATCCAGCAATTGATCAACAGCGATATGGTCAGCGAGATCATGGTCAACGGCGCGCAGCAGGTCTGGGTCGAGCGGCAGGGCAAGCTGACCCTGACCGACATCACCTTCAAGGACGATGAGCACGTGATGCGCATCATCAGCCGCATCGTGGCCCCGCTGGGCCGGCGCATCGACGAGTCCTCGCCGATGGTCGACGCCCGCCTGCCCGACGGCTCGCGCGTCAACGCCATCATCCCGCCCCTCTCGCTCATCGGCCCGGTGCTGACCATCCGCAAGTTCAGCCGGGTGCCGCTGGGCGTCGATGACCTGCTGAGCCTGGGCACGCTGACCGACCCCGCGGTGATCTTTCTGGAGTCCGCCGTGCGTGCCGGGCTCAATATCGTCGTCGCCGGGGGCACCAGCAGCGGCAAGACCACCCTGCTCAATGTGCTTTCGTCGTTCATCCCGCCGGACGAGCGGATCATCACCATCGAGGACGCGGCGGAACTGCAACTCCAGCAGGTCCATGTCATCCCGCTGGAGTCGCGCCCGGCCAGCATCGAGGGCCAGCACGAAATCAGCATCCGCGACCTGGTGGTCAACTGCCTGCGCATGCGCCCCGACCGCATCGTCGTCGGCGAGTGCCGCGACAAAGAGGCGCTGGACATGCTCCAGGCCATGAACACCGGCCATGACGGCTGCATGACCACAGTCCACTCCAACAGCCCGCGCGATGCGCTGTCGCGCGTCGAGACCATGGCGCTGATGGCGAGCGGCGATCTGCCGTTGCGCGCGATCCGCGAACAGATCGCCGCAGCCTTCGACATCATCGTCTATATGGAGCGCATGGAAGACGGGTCGCGCAAGGTCACGTATATCACCGAGATCCAGGGCTTCGAGCAAGACACGATCTTGCTGCAAAACGTCTTCCAGCTCGACTGGGTGGAGCGGGGCGGCCAGCGCATGCGCGAACTGGTGCCGACCGGCATCCGGCCCCAGATCATGCGCAAGATCGAGCGGTCGCGCATCTTCCTGGCGCCCGATTTCTTCCAGCCGCCGCCCGAATTGGTCACCACGCCGCACCGGCTTGGGCGCTAGCCGGGCGCCGCGACCACGCTAGAAGGGACGCTGCCATGCTGATCATCCTCGCCGGACTGCTGGTGGGCCTGGCGATCTTCGGCATCCTGGCCGGGATAGTGATCATCCTGACCAGCCCGCAGGGGCGGGTCAACGCCCGTGTGCGGCAGTATGTGGCCGGCGACGGGCCGGTGACGGTAGCGCAAAGCCCGGTGGCGCGGCAGGCGCGGCGCCACAACGACCTGATCGCGCAACTCGACGCGCGCTGGGAGCAGCGGCGCACGGGCCAGGCGCTGGTCACCGAGTTGGAGCGCGGCGGCCTCAACCTCACCGTGAGCGAGTTCCTGCTGCTGCGTATCAGCGCGGCGGTGGGCGTGGCGCTGTTTCTAGCGCTGCTGGGCGGGCCGATCTGGTGGCTGGTCTTGCTGCCGGGCGCCCTGCTCGGCTGGCGCTTGCCGCGCACCTATCTGCGCTGGAGCGCGCGCCGCCGCTTGAACAAGCTCGACAGCCAGCTCCCCGACATCCTGAATATCCTGGCCGGATCGATCCGCACCGGCAGCAGCCTGTTGCAGGCGCTGGAGCGCATCGCACGCGAAGCTGAGGAACCGAGCCGGTCGGAATATCTACGCGTGGTGCGGGCGATCAGCCTGGGCTCGCCGCTCGAAACCGCCCTGCTGGGCCTGTCCGAGCGCATGCCCACCGAGGATATCGATATGCTGGTCACGGCCATCGGCATCCAGCAGCAAACGGGCGGCAACCTCGGCCAGATCCTCGATCTGATCGCCACGACCGTCCGCGAGCGCCATCGCATCTTGCGCGAGATCGAGGTACTGAGCGCCACCCAGCGTGCCTCGGCCCTGTTGCTGGCCCTGCTGCCCGTCGGCATCATCGGGATCCTCTTTTTGATTAGCCCCAGCTATATCGCCCGGCTGTTTCAGCCCGGTCTCATCCTGATCCTGCCCATCACCGGGGTGGTGTTGCTGGCAATCGGCTTTTTTATCATGAACCGCATTGCGTCCATTGACGTCTAGTTTAGCGAAGCGACGAATGCCGATGCTCAAACTGCGCGCCGGTGTGCTGCCGGCAATCCTGCTGGTCATGCTGCTGCTGCCGGCGGCGGCCCTGGCGCAGACGCCGACCCGCAGCATGAAGCTGAACCAGATCCGCGGTTCCGGCTGGCCGGCAGTCGCGGTCAACTTTAACCTGCGCAGCCTGAACAATACGCCGCTGGGCGACATCAAGCCCGACCAGTTCGTCATCGAGGAGAACGGCGTCGCGCAGCAGGTGACGAGCGTCGCGCTGGCCCACGACATCGGCATCCCGCTGTCGGTGGTGCTGGTACTCGACACCAGCGGCAGCATGCAGGGTCCCAAGCTGGCCGCCGCCCAGGCCGCGGCAGCGGGGTTTATGGACGGCCTGGGGGCGGGCGACGAGGTGGCCCTGCTGCCCTTCAACAGCCGCGTCCTCCCGGCCATCCCCTTCACCACCGATAAGCAGAAGATCGCGGACGGGTTGAACAGCCAGGTGGCGACGGGCAACACGCTGCTGTACGATGCGCTCTACGCAGCGGCACAACTGGTCAACACCTCCAAGCCGGACAATCGCCGGGCCATCGTGCTGCTCACCGACGGCCAGGACACGGGCAGTATCCACCAGTTGGGGTTTGCGGTGGCCGCCGCGCGCACCGCCGGGGCCACTGTCTACACCATCGGCGTGGGCGGCGACACCAGCGACCGGGTCATGGCGGCGATGAGCGACCCGACCGGGGGCCGCTATGCCAAGGCCGCCGGCCCCGACGAACTGAAAGGCATCTACCAGGAACTGGCCCGCGAACTGGCCGGGCAATTCCTCCTGACCTACAAGTCGACCACCCACATCGCCAAGGCGTACGAGACGATCCTGGTGCGCATGCGCTATACCACGCCCGCGGGTGAGGTGCTGGTCCAGGAAACGCGCTACCGCCCGCCGCTGGCCGCGGTGTTGCCCGCCGAGGCCATTCCCACCCCGACGGCCGTGCCCATTGCGCAGGTGCCTCTGCCGCCGGGACTGCCGGCCTCCGCCGGAGTCGTGACCGGGCCGGGGTCCGGCAGCGGCCCCGTCGCCATCGACCTGAGTTCGCGCAGCACGGTGGGCTTGATCGCCGCCGTGCTGGCCGGCATGGCCGTGTTGTTGGTTTTCGGCGGCGTGGCCCTGTTGCGCGCGCCCACCACGGTGCAAACCCGCCTGGATCGCTACGTGGCCGAGCAGGACGAGACCGGCGCGCCCATCGTGGCGCCGACCCCCAGCTTCCAGGCCCGCGTGATCTACCCGATGTTTGACCAGGTGGGCCGCCGGCTCAACAGCCTCACGCCCAGCAGCTATCTCGACCAGGTGCAGAAGCTGCTGTACCAGGTCGGCCCGCCCTACCGCATCACGCGCATGGGCTTCCTGGGGATGCAGGTCGGCGCGGGGCTGGGGCTGATGCTGCTGCTCTTGCTCTGGGCGGTCGTGAACGCGCCGCGGGCGCCCGGCACCTGGCTGCTGGCCGCGCTGCTGGGCCTGTTCGCCGGGCTGTACCTGCCCTATTTCTTCCTGGTCCGCCGCGCCACACAGCGCAAGAAGCTGCTGTTGCGCTCGCTGCCCGCCGCGCTCGACTTCCTGGCCATCATGGTCGAAGCGGGCATGGGCTTCGACGCCGCCTTGAACGAGCTGGTGCGCCGCTGGCAAAACTCGGTCACGGACGAGTTTGCGCTGCTGCTGGTCGATTTCCAGATCGGCAAGCCGCGGCGTGACGCCTGGCGCGACCTGACCGTGCGCACGCAGCTTGCGGAACTCAACTCCTTCGTGGTCGCCATGATGCAGAGCGAGCAGACGGGCGCCAGCATCCGCAGCCTGCTGCGCACCCAGGCTGAGCAAATGCGCATCCGCCGGCGCCAGCGCGCCGAGGAGGAAGCGCGCATCGCGCCGGTCAAAATGCTGGTGCCGATGGGCCTCTTCATCTTCCCCTGCATCCTGATCGTCATCCTCGGCCCGGCCATGCCGCAGATTCTCACCACCTTCAAGAACCTGGCCGGTCACTAAACGCGGCACCGCTGCCGCGTGGCCGGGCGCGCAGGCGCCCGGCCCTTTTGCGTGGGCCGGGCAGAAGCGCCTGCCCGCCGCGATTTCCCCAGCAAAACGGGCCGGACTATGCTATAATATTGGGTTCAACGACACCCGTGGAAAGGGGTATGCCTGTTACCTGATGGGCGCGCACAGATTAATGCGACGAACAGAGGAGGAACGGGGCGGCGGAGATGCAAGCCGCTGGAGCCGGATCGACACGGCGCTATGCACGGCGCTGGCGCTGGCCGCCCTGGCGGTGCGCCTGCCCGAACTGCTGACGCTGCCCGCCTTCCGCGATGAGCTGGCCGAGGTGGTGCGCGGGTTGCACATCTACCGCGGCCTCAGCTATCCGCTGACCAACGAGGCGCTGGACATCGGCGCGTTTTTCAACTACGTGGTGGCGCTGCTGTTCGCCGGCGCCGGCCCCGACCCCTACACGCCGCGGTTGCTGGTGACGATGTTCGGGGCCGCCACGGTCGCCCTGACCTATGCGCTGGCCCGCGTGCTCACCGGCGCGCGGCTGCCCGCCCTGCTGGCGGGGGCGTTCCTGGCCACCAACTCCATGCATATCCTGGTGGGGCACGTGGCCTGGTCGAACTGCATGACGCCATTCTGGACCACCGCCACCCTGCTGGCCCTGGCGGCGGGCCGCGGGCGCACGCCCGACGGCCTGCCCGGCCCGCGTGCGCTGCTGGTGGCCGGGCTGTGCGCCGGGCTGGCCTTGCAGACCCACTCGTCCGTCGTCGTTTTCCTGGTAGGCGTGGGCGCCTGGCTGTGGTGGCCGGGGCCGGCCTTACGCCGGCGGCTGCGCCGCCCGGCCTTCTGGGGCTTCCACGGGATGTTCCTGCTGGCCTATGCCAATATGATCGTCTTCAATATTCTCAATCCCCTGGCCTCGTGGTATCACGTCGTCGAGCACAAGGGTTATGCCCTGGCGGGCGCCGCCCCCGGTTCCGAGACGGTGGCGGTGGGCGCGGGCTATCCCGATAACCTGCTGGCCCTGCTGGTCGAGTGGGTGCGCGCCAACAGCGCCGACACGGTGCGCTACGACAGCGTCGCCCGCTACCTGGCCGACCCGCAGATGATCGTCTACGGCGCACTGCTGGTGGCCGGGGCGGTCCTGGCCGTGCGGCGCCGGTACTGGCTGGGCCTGGTGCCCATCGTGAGCGGCGTCTTGATCATGCCCCTGTTCAACCGCGACTACCAGTTCGAGATCCACACGCGCTACATCGGCTTTTTGCTGCCGCTAGGCGCCATCCTGACGGCCCTGCCCGTCGCCGCCGCCATCGCGCGCATTCGCGCCGGGCAACTGCGCCTGCGACCCCAGGCAGCATGGGCGGGGGCGGCCCTGGCCGCGGTGCTGGTGCTCTACCCATTGCCCGCGCTGGCAAGCTATTATCGGGAGGAGACCGCCGCCGGGCGCAGCAACAGCGGTGTCATCGCCACCCTGGACGCGCTGGCGGCGATGCGCGGCGGGGGCGCGGTGGCCTACACCAGCAAGCTACCGCAGGCCATGTCCATCGGGCTCGGCCTCGATGTGTGGGAGATCCCGCATGTGGAGTTGATCAACGATAACGACCCGGCCCTGCCGCCGGGCGCGGGCGGGCTGGACACCCCGGCCGTCTGGCGCGCCTTCGTGGATTGGGCGGGGCAGTTGCCACCGGGCACGCGCGAGTTTACCGTCGCCCTGCCGCCCGCTGCGGTCGATTCCTGGCGGGCCATCGGCGGGGATCTGCCCTGGAGCGCGCCGGTCACGGTGAGCGGCAGCGACGGCACGCCCGCGGCCACCCTACTGCACTTGCCGCTGAGCGCCGCCGGCCTCGCCGCCCCGGCGGCCCGGTTGCAAACCGACCTGCTGGTGATCGTGCCCCGGCTCGCCGACGCCCTGGCCCCGGCCACGCGCGACCGGCTGACGAGCGCGCTCGCCGCGGGCCGGAGCGTGCGCGTGCTGGCGCTCACCGGCGCCGAGGACCCCGGCTTTGCCGGCGCACGCGCCGCCCTGGCCGCGCTGGGCCTGCCGGATGACCACGTGATGTGGGGCGGCTACCCGGTGGCCTTCTTACGCCGGCTGGCCCCCGATTCCGGCGTGGCCGACCCGGAGGCGCCCTGGACCGATCCCGCCACCGGCGCCACCCAGGCCGGCACCGCCGCCGCGCCGACCGTCCACGCGCGCTTCTTCGGGGCACCGGCCCCGCTGCAGGCGGCGGCTCTACGCGCCGATCTACGGGCCGCCGCCGTGCTCTATACCCCCGGCGCCATCCTGGCCCCGCCCGGCGATAACCCCGACCCGGTCGCCCTGGTCACCGGGCGCACCGCGGCCTACGCCGCGCGCAAAGCCGGCGTGCCCTTGGAGATTCTCCCGGCCAGCGCCGCCGGGCGCTAGGCCCGCCCGCACGCGCTCACGCCACGCCGGGCCGCGGACCCGCGCAGGTGCCCGGCTGCGTGTGAGCCGTCCTGATGGGCCGAACAGCGGTGGTACTTTCGCATACCGAACCCCGATTCTGGTGTCGCAACCTCCTCACCATGCAAGCACACGCTACCTGGGCATAACGTAGGCTTTTTGTATAGATTTTGCGTCAGCTTTTTGTCAGGCCCAGAACGGAACCTGCGCCGCCGCCGTGCTTTCTAAATGGCGTAATCCAGTGCTATTCCATTCACGCGCGGTTGCATATGACCAATAGCGGTCGCCAC
>DASSGZ010000043.1:0-3271 GCA_035693165.1 Chloroflexia bacterium
CCGGATGTATCAGTGCGGTGCAACTCGACGACGCGGCGGGCACGGTCCTGCCGCTCGACCTGGTCTTCGCCGTCTGCCCCAAGTACCCCAATTCGGCGCCGGCGCGCGATTTCGGCGTGACGCTGGACGAGAACGGCTATATTTGCGCCGACAGCGAACAGAAGACGAACCAGCCGGGTGTGTTTGCCGCCGGGGATGTGACGCGCCTGCACAACCACCAGATCAGCAGCGCGGTCCACGAAGGCGGTATGGCCGCCGCCGCCGCGAACTACTACGTGTATGGCGCGCTGCAGAAGACCAAGGACGCGCTAATGGGCGGCGATGGGCAGGGTAAAGGTGAAGGTCGCCCCCTCACCGAGAGTACTGCTCGCCCAGATCCGTCCGCCGTGTAGCTCGACAAGCTGCCGGGTGATCGCCAGGCCGAGGCCGGTGCCGCCCCGGCTGCGCGGTCCCGCGCCATCCACCTGGTAGAAGCGATCGAAAATGCGCGGCATCGCGTGGGCGGGAATCCCCACCCCCGTGTCGGCCACGCGGACGACCAGCAGCCCCGACTCCACCGCCGCCGCGACACGCACGCGCCCGCCCGCGGGCGTAAACTTCACCGCGTTGCCCAGCAAGTTGGTGAGGATCTGGATGATGCGCTGGCGGTCGCCGCGGATCGGCGGCAGGTTTTCGGGCAGCGCCGCCTCCAGGTGCAGGTTCAACTCGGCGGCCTGCGGGTGCAATGTCTGCATGACCTGCTCGACCAGGTCGTTGGGGTGTAGCACTTCCCAGGTGAAAGTCATGCGCCCGGCGTCGATGCGCGACACGTCGAGCAAGTCGTTGATCAGGTGGGTCAAGCGGTCGGCTTCGGCGTCGGCCACGGCCAGGCACTCGCGCTGCTGCGCCGTCAGCGGCCCCAGATCCTCGACCAGCACCAGCTTGACGAAGCCCTTGATCGAGGTCAGCGGGGTGCGCAACTCATGCGAGACCATGCTGATGAAGTCGGTCTTGAGTTCGCTCAAGCGGCGCAGTTCGGTGATGTCGTGGAACACAGCCAGCCCGCCGGTGATAATGTAGCCCGCGCCGATGACCGGCAAGAAGCTGAATTCCAGCGTCATCCGCTCGGCGCGGCGCACGTTCAACTCCCCGCGATAGACCGTGCCCTCGCCCAGCACCGACCGCAGCAGATCCGCCGGCTGGTCGCCGGTCCCGTATTCCAGCGGGTAGGGCGAGAGGGCGAGGGCTTGCAGCAAGTTCATGCCGATGCTGGCCGTAAACGGCACGTTAAACATGCGATCGGCGACCGGATTGGCGAGGATAATATCGCCCGCGGCATCGGTCACGATCAGGCCATCGCTCATGCTCTGGATCGTGGTCGTCAGGGTGGCCTTTTCGGCGCGCAGGCGCTCGAACAGCAGGGCATTCTGCATCGCGTTGGCGGCCTGGGACGCAAAGACTAGTAGCAGTTCGGCCTCAACCGGCGACCAGTGGCGGGGCGCCTCGCCGTAGACGCAGAGCACCCCCAGCACGCGGCCCTGGCTGATCAGCGGGACGGCCAGGATCGAGCGAAATTCCGGCGCCATGCCGTCGCCGTCTACCTGAACCGTCAGCGGCTCGGCGCGCACATCGTAGACTTCGACGGGCCGGGCCGAGACCATCACCTGGCCCACGCAGCCCTCGCCGTGGGCCACCCGCGTCTCGCGCACGAACGCCTCGCTTAACCCGACGGCGGTGCGGATAGTGAGCACTTCCTGTTTCTCATCGGGAACAAAGACCGCGCCCATATGGGTGCCGAGCAGGCTGCTGGCATTGCCCAATACCGTCCGCAGCACCTGATCATAGTCCAATTGCGAAATAATCGCCCGCGAGGTGTCTTGCAGCACGGTCAACTGGCGCAGGCGCTGCTGGGCGCGCTCGTAGAGGCGCGCGTTGGCGATGGCCGAGGCCGCCTGCTGGCCCAGCAGCATCAGCAACGAGATGTCTTCGTCGCTGAACGCGCGGTCGGCGCGATACTCCCCCACTTCCAGCACGCCGAACAATTCGTCCTGCCAGAGCAGCGGGATGGCGACCAGCGCGTGGACGGCGGGTTCGGTCGAGGACACGCCATATTCCCATTGCTGATAATCGCGCAGGACCAGGGCGCGGCGATCCTGCGCGGCGCGCCCGGCCAGGCCCTCGCCCAGCCGGATGGCGGGCCGCCCGGTATCGAGCAGGGCGGGTAGCGTTGTGCTGGCCTCCAGGCGCAGCGTACGCGCCTGCGAATCCCAGAGCGCCAGGGCGCCAAACGAGGCCTCGACCAGATCGACGGCGCAGCGAACGGTCGCCCGGAGCACGGTCGGCAGGTCCAGCGTGGCGCCGATGGCCGCGCCGGTCGATTGCAGCATACCCATGCGCTGCGCCCAGCGCACGGTTTCCAGGTAGAGGCGGGCGTTGCGCAAGGTCACGCGGACCTGGTCCAGGAACAGGCGCATGGCCGTGCTGCGCGCCCCGGACGGCACGGGCACATCGGGCGCCAGCAGGTGGAGCAGCAACGGCCCCTCCGGCTCCAGGCGCAACGTCAGCAGCACGCGCAGCCCCTGCTCGGCCGCTACGGCCAGCGGGGCCGGCGGCAGCATGGTCTGCAGATCGCGCCAGGCGGCCATGGCGTCGTAGTTGGGCGTGATGGCCGGCAAAGAGAGCGTGGCGTAGGCGTCGCCCAACTGCGACTCAGCGGCCATGCCGATGATCTCGGCCAGTTCGGCATCGAGGTGGCGCCGGGCCGGCACGCGCCAGGCCGGGCCGCCCCGTTCGCGCAGGCAGATGAGCGCGGCGGCCGCCCCACTCAGCGCCAGGATACCATCCAGCGCCAGCTCGTAAATGCGCGGCACGTCGAGGGTCAGGGCCAGTTCGCGGCCATAGGTCGCCAGCAGGTCCATATACTCGACCGGCGAGAGGCCGGCGCGATCCGCCAGTTGCGAGTCCCCCGGAGCGTCCATCATGGTCTACTGCTCACCCGGATGATCGTCGCCGTCATGCGCGCCACGGCGATCCACAAAATAACCGCTGCCGCCCAGCCGCTTGGCCGCCTTTTTCACCTGGGCCGCCAGTTGGCCGACTTCGAGATGCGAGGTAAACGCCCGCCGCTCGTTGGTGATGACGCCAATCGAGAGGCTGGGCGGGCCGAAGCGGCGGGTGCGCCCCGCGCGGTCCTGGCCCACGAAGCCGTTGGGCGCGCCCGCCGCGGCACACAGGGCCGCGGCCTCGCGGTCGAACTGCTTGATCGCCTGCTCGCAGATCGCCACGATGTCTT
>DASSGZ010000044.1:0-6073 GCA_035693165.1 Chloroflexia bacterium
GATCCGTCTGCGGACCGTTGCGGTGGCGCGGGCGGGCGTGCTAGGATGGGCCGTGCTACCCCGACAAACCGTCATTCGCCCCCTTCCCGTGCCGGGAAGGGGGCCGGGGGGTTAGGCCCGTTGCAACTGGAGGTGCCCGTATGGCGCTCTATATCCGCCCCTGGACGCCCGCCGATTATCCGGCGCTGGTCGCGGCGCATAACGCTGCGTATCTGGACGCGGCGGGCGAGCCGATTGGCAAAATCACGCTCGATGAGCTGCGCGAGATGGACGGCACGCGCCCGGCGCATTGCGGGTTTGCGCGCTGGGTGGCCGAGCTCGACGGCGCCGTGGTCGGGGCCGGGGAGTACGACCAGGCGCCCCACCGCTTCCACCCGCGCAAGTTCTGGCTCGAACTCTACGTCCACCCCGCCTACCAGGGGCACGGCGTCGGCGGTGCGCTCTACGACCAGGTGCTGACCGCGCTGGCCGCGCGCGACCCCATCGTGATCCGCACCAACATCCGCGCCGACCAGGAGCGCAGCCTGGGCTTTATCCAGGCGCGCGGCTGGTACGAGACCGGGCGCATCTGGGAGTCGGACCTTGACCCGGCCCAGGCCGACCTGAGCAGCTTCGCGGACACCGACGCGCGCATGGCCGCCCTGGGCGTGACCACCCACACCCTGCCCGAACTGGCCGCCGACCTCGACCGCGACCGCAAGCTCTATGACCTGGTCTGGGAGGTGCGCCAGGACCTGCCCGCCTACGACCCGCCCACCCAGGAGCCGTGGGATGTGTTCCTGCGCGACCGGCTGCACCACCCCAGCATCCCGCCCGACGGCTACTTCGTGGCCGTGCGCGACGGCGAGTACCTGGGCTACGTCTACCACCGCACCGACGAGACGGACCCCGGCGTGCTGCATGTGGCCCAACTGGGCACGGCGCGCAAGGCCCGCGGCCAGGGCATCGCCGGGGCGCTCAAGGTGCGCGAGGTGCGCTACGCCCAGACCCACGGCTACCGGCGCCTGCGCACGGCCAACGAGTCGCACAACGCGCCCATCCTCGCCATCAACGGGCGCCTGGGCTTCGTGCGCCGCCCCGCCTGGATCGACCTGGCGCACGAGTTCGCCCCCGGTTCGTAGGGGCGCGATAAATCGCGCCTGCCGCCCCACCCGGATGCGCCCGGATTCGTAGGGGCGCCATAAATCGCGCCGCTACAAATGCCCGCAACGCCCCGCGCCCCCGACTCGTTAACGTCCATAACGGCACCATCTGACAGGCCACCTACAGGAGACCCGCCGCCCATGCTGCTTGCCGACTACCAGCCCCGTCCCGCGCTCGTCACGCCCACCACCGTGGTGGAGCAGCCGCGCTGTCCGGTCATCGACGCGCACAACCACCTGGGCGCCGAGTTCGGCGGCGGCTGGGACGCGCGGCCCGTGGCCGAGTTGCTCGACGTGCTCGACGCGGCGGGCGTGCAGTGGCTGGTGGACCTGGACGGCGGCTGGGGCGAGGCCATCCTGCACGCCCATCTCGACCACTTCAAGGCCGCGGCCCCGGAGCGGTTCCAGGTGTTCGGCGGGGTGGACTGGGCGGCCTGGCCCGCCCACGGCGACCGCTTCGGCGAGTGGGCCGCCGCCCGGCTGCGCGCCCAGGCCGCCCGCGGCGCCCAGGGCCTCAAGATCTGGAAGCCCTTCGGCCTGCATGTGCGCGACCAGCACGGCGCCCTCGTCGCGGTGGACGACCCGCGGCTCGACCCGCTGTGGGCCACCGCGGGGGAGTTGCGCCTGCCCGTGCTCATCCACGTGGCCGACCCGGTCGCCTTCTTCGAGCCGCTCGACGCGACCAACGAGCGCTGGGAAGAACTCCACGCCCACCCCGACTGGCACTTCCCTAGCCCACCCTTCCCGCCGTTCCTGAGCATCGTCGAGGCCCTGGCGCGGCTGGTGGCCCGCCACCCCGGCACCACGTTCATCGGCGCGCACGGCGGCTGCTACGCCGAGAACCTGGCCTGGGTGGGCGCCCTGCTCGACCGCTGCCCCAACTTCTACCTCGACATCTCGGCCCGCCTGGCCGAACTGGGCCGCCAGCCCTACACGACCCGCCGCTTCTTCCTGCGCTACCCCGACCGCATCCTCTTCGGCACCGACCAGGCCGCCGCCGTGCCCATGTACCGCCTGCACTACCGCTTCCTCGAAACCGCCGACGAATACTTCCCCTATGGCCTCGGCCCCACCCCCGCCCAGGGCCGCTGGCAGATCTACGGCCTCGATCTGCCCGCCGCCGTCCTCGAAGCGGTCTACGCGGGCAACGCGGCGCGCATCCTTCAGCCGCAGCCATAGGCCCCGGCCCGCCAACGGCGCGGCGTAAGGATACTGTGCGGCCGCACAGTATCGTTATATAATAGCAAAGCAATCGAACCGGGAGATAGGCCGGCATGAAGTATCTGCGCACGTCCGATCTGGCCCGCGCCGTGGGCGTCCATCCCAATACCGTGCGCCGCTATGCCGATCGCGGCTTCCTGCCCCCGGTCGAGCACAGCCCGACCGGCTATCGCCGGTTCACCCGGCGCCATCTCGACTGTCTGCGCCTGGCCTGGCAGATCTATGCCCCTCCGCACCCCGGCCTGGTTATTCAGCAGTCGGGGGCCCGGATCCTGCGGGCCGCCGCCGGCGGCGATTGGGCCGGCGCGCGCGAGCTTGCCGGCCGGCACCTGGCCCTCGTGCAAGCCGAGCGCGCCCAGGCCGACCTGGCCGCCGGCGTGCTGGAGCGCTGGGCGGCCGCGACCCCCGCCGCGGCCCCTGGCCGGCCACTCCAGATCGGGCAGGTGGCCCGCTTACTGGGCGTGACCATCGACATGTTGCGCAACTGGGACCGCAACGGGTTGATCGCCGTCCCCCGCGACCCGGCCAATGGCTACCGCCGCTACGGGGCGCCGGAAATCAGCCGGCTGCGCATCATCCGCATGCTGTCCCGCGCCGGTTACAGCCTGTCGGCCATCCTGCGCATGCTGATCCAGCTTGACCAGGGCGAAACGACCGGCCTGCGCCGCGCCCTCGATACCCCGCGCCCCGACGAGGACCTGTACACGGCCGCCGACCACTGGATCTCCACCCTGACCGATGAGGAGCAGCGCGCGCGCGCCATCATCGCCCTGGTGGACGAGATCATCCAGCACCCGGCCCCGCCGCATGCCTGACCGGGCCCGCCGTCCACGCGCCCAACCCTCCCTATGCACACCAGGGTTTTACAATCAAAATAGAGGCTATCGCCAATCTCGCTACCCCTGGAGGCCAGATGACGGATCAACTTACTATTCGCGGGGCCCGGCTGCATAACCTGCAAAACGTCACCCTGTCGATCCCCAAACACCAACTCGTGGTGCTGACCGGCGTGTCCGGGTCGGGCAAGTCCACGCTGGGGTTCGACATCCTGTACAAGGAAGGCCAGCGCCAGTACATGGAGGCCCTGGGCCTGATACCCGGCGGGCTGAACCGGCCACCGGTGGACAGCATCAGCGGGCTGACGCCCCCCATCAGCGTGGACCAGCACCTGACCAACCGCAGCCCCCGCTCCACGGTGGGCACCGTCACCTACGTCTATACCTACCTGCGCCTGCTGTTCGCGCGCCTCGGCCACCGCCCCTGCCCGGCCTGCGGCCAGGACGTGCCCCCCGCCCTGGACCAGGCCCCCGCCGAGGAGGAAGACGACGCCGCAGCCGCGGATGCCGCCGCGCCGGACACCAGCGTGCCCTGCCCGCACTGCGGCGCGCCGATCCCGGCGATCAACATGGGCTACTTCTCGTTCAACAAGCCCCAGGGCGCCTGCCCCACCTGCACCGGCCTGGGCCACGTGCAGCAGGCGAACCTCGCCCGGCTGGTGGACGCCGCCAAGAGCATCCCCGCCGGCGCCGTGGCCGGCTGGGACGCGCGCTACATCAACTACACCCTGCCCACCTTGCAGGCCGCCGCGGCGCACTACGGCTTCGTGTTCGATCCCGCGCTGCCGGTCAAGGACTACACCCCGCCGCAACACGACCTGCTGTTCTTCGGCGTGGACAGCCCCCGCTTCCGCCGCCATTTCCCGCAGATCGCGCCGCCGGCCACCGTGCGCCAGGGGCGCTTCGAGGGCCTCGCCACCAGCCTGCTGCGTCGCTACGCCGAGCACATCCATGCCCACGCCCAGGAGGCCGAGTACCGCGACAAGCTGGAAGACTTCCTGGTGATGGAGACCTGCCCCGACTGCGGCGGCACGCGCCTGCGCCCCGAAAGCCGCGCCGTGACCGTCCAGGGCCAGACGATCATCGCCCTGTCGGGCCTGCCGCTGGCCGATCTCGGCGCCTGGCTCGACGCGCTGCCCGCCGCCCTCGACCCGGACGAAGGGACCGTCGCCGGGCCGATCCTGGCGCCGCTGCACGCGGGCATCGCCCGGCTGGTGGATGCCGGCGCCGGCTACCTGAGCCTGGAACGCGCCGCGCCCAGCCTCTCCGCGGGCGAGGCGCAGCGGCTGCGGCTGGCGACCTTGCTCGGCTCGTGGTTGAGCGGCGTGCTCTACGTGTTCGATGAACCGACCATCGGCCTGCACCCGCGCGACACCCACCACCTGATCGGCGTTTTGCGCCGCCTGCGCGACCTGGGCAATACCGTGCTGGTGATCGAGCACGACCTGGAGATGATCGCCGCCGCCGATTACGTGGTGGACTTCGGCCCCGGCGCGGGCAAGCATGGCGGGCAGGTGGTCGCCGCCGGCAGCCCGGCGGCCGTGGCGGCGCAGCCCGGCTCCCTCACCGGCGCGTACCTGGCGGGGCGCGCGGCGATCCCGATCCCGCCCCGGCGCCGGGCGCCCGGCACACGGGCCATCACGATCCACGGCGCGCGCCACCACAACCTGCGCGACCTCACCGTGCGCCTGCCGCTGGGCGTGCTGCTCGCCGTGACGGGTGTGTCGGGGTCGGGCAAATCCTCGCTGGTCTTCGACATCCTCGACCCGGCGATCCGCCGGCGCCTCTACGGGGCCGGCGAGGCGCCCGGCGCCCACGACTCCATCGCCGGGATCGACCAGATCGATAAGATCATCACCATTGACCAGGCGCACATCGGGCGCCTGCCGCGCTCCAACGCCGCGACCTACTCGGACACCTTCACCCCGATCCGCGACGCCTTTGCCGCCACGCCCGAGGCGCGCCGCCGGGGGTTCGCCGCCCGGCACTTCTCGTTCAACGTGCCGGGGGGCCGCTGCGAACGCTGCGAGGGCACGGGCGTGCTGGTGGTCCAGATGCAGCTCCTGCCGGACGCCGAAGTGCCCTGCCCGGCCTGCCATGGCCGCCGCTTCACGCCCGCGACCCTGGCCGTGCGCTACCGCGACCACGACATCGCCCAGGTGCTGGACCTGACCATCGAAGAAGCCCTGGCGCTGTTCGCCGACGTGCCCGCCGCCCGCGCCCGCCTCCAGGTGCTCACCGACGTGGGCCTGGGCTATCTGCCGCTGGGGCAGCCGGCCACCACGTTGTCGGGCGGCGAAGCCCAGCGCGTCAAGCTGGCGAAGGAACTGGGCCGCCGCGGCAGCGGCCACACGCTGTACCTGCTCGACGAGCCGACGACCGGCCTGCACCTGGCCGATACCGCCCGCTTGCTCGGCGTGCTCCAGCGGCTCGTGGATGCCGGCCACACCGTGCTGGTCATCGAGCATAACCTGGAACTGATCAAGGCGGCCGATTGGGTGATCGACCTGGGACCGGAAGGCGGGGCCGGCGGCGGCCAACTGATCGCGCAGGGCCCGCCCGAACAGATCGCCCAGACCCCCGGCTCCTATACCGGCCAGTGCTTGCGGCACCTGCTGTCGCCGGCCCCCGTGTCGTTCTGAGCGCGCGGCACCTGCTATCGCCGGCCCTCATGTCATTCTGAGCGCAGCGAAGAATCTCGTCTCCTTGGGGCACAAGCCGAGACTCTTCGCTCCGCTCAGAGTGACAAGAGCGGGGTAATCGCGCCCACCTTACCGGACTGTAAGCAAATACTGCACGCCCGTATTTGCCGTTTTCAGAAAAAGCGGGTACAATAAGCGGGAAAGCTCAGCCGGACCGGCGCCGGCCCCATCC
>DASSGZ010000045.1:0-9180 GCA_035693165.1 Chloroflexia bacterium
CGCTTCCTGCTCACTTGCTTCGAGGAACCGGGCCCTAATGAGCAACTCCCGCGCTCGATCTATGATCCGAGCGGTGGTCTCGCCCTCCCCTTCGACGCGATCATGAGCGACTTTCACCGCCTGCGCCGGTTGCGCGAACGCCTCACCGCGTAGTAGGCCGCGATACTAATTCTGCTGAGCGGGCCGGTTTGAAACCGGCCCCTACAACGCAACGTCACAGCCGTCCGCTATTAACGTAGCAGGCCGCCGCAATCCATCCCAACAAAAAACCGATCCTTCTTCTCGTTATGTCAAGTTAGTCGCCGCTCACAGCATCTGTTTATGCGTGCAGCGAGGTCGAACCTGTCGTGTAAATACGGCCCTTCGCTGCGCTCCTGCCCCCTGCGAGCGGAATCGTCTCCCTGCCGCCACCGCCGCCCGCGCTACTCGCATCGTCATTCGATTGCTGCATAAGTTATGGCGACTGCGTCGTGGCTTGCGCCGACCTGATCGCGCGCCGCGGCGTGCCGTTGATCTTGGAACTGCCGCCAAGCGTGCGCCGGCCCGGTGTCGCGCCGGTGGCTGAGCCGGAAGCTGCGGCGCGCTGAGATTGCCTGACGGCAGACCGGCGCTTACGCCTGCGCGTCCGCATCCCGCTGGGCCAGCAGGCTCGCCAGCGTGGGGCGGTTGCCCGCGAGGCGGCCCTGGCCGGGCAGCACGATGGCTGTCACGTTGATGCCGGCGCCGCAGATCTGGCCAAGGGCCGCGCCGATGGGCGCCGCCAGGCGCCCGGCGACCTGCTCGCGCATGAAGTCGGTCGGCAGTCCCAGCAGCGCCCACCCGCTCACGGGGTCGAGTTCCAGCAACACGGCGTAGCGCAGCACGCGGGTATAGTCGTCGGCGGGCAGCCCGATGCGCAGGTGGACCAGCGCGGCCTGCCAGGTCCGTCCGCAGTCGGCTTCGTTCAGCCCGGTCGTGGTTGCCGGGGCGGCGGGCTCGGGCGCCGGCTCTGGCGCGGGCGCCGAGGGCGGAGGCAGATCCGGCGCCGCAGGCCCGGTGGCCGGCGTGACGGGTAGGGCCTGCTCAGTGCCGGCCACCCCGCTACTCCGGCGACGGCGCAGCAGGCTCGTGAAGTAGGCTCCGGGCTTGCTCACTTTGCCGCGGGCCTGCGCCCGGCACGTCGCCTCGATGGCCCAGCGGTAGGTGTCCACGCCGTTCTCGGCCAAACACTGGCGGTGCCACTCCAGGCTATGCCCATCGCCGAGCATCTGGGTTCCCCACCGGATCAGCGCCTCTGCGTCGCCGGGGGCGGGTATGCCGCTTGATACGGGCAAGGCTGCGGGCGCGCCGTTTACGTTCTCGTTTTTCGATTCGTTAACGGTTGAACGATCAACGTTAACGAGCACGGCTCCGGCGAGTCCGCCCTGTGCGGACTCCATCCCCGCCGCTGCTCCGCTCTCTGCGGACTCCCTGCCTGGATCGTGGGGGGCGCTATCCTTTGCACCCGCCCCGAGTCCGCACAGGGCGGACTCCTCGCCTCCGCTCCATGCGGACTCCCCTGCCCTGTTGTTGCCGGTTGCCGGAAGCTGTCCGCTTGATGCGGAGTCCCGGTCAGCGTCCTCCTTATGTATGCCTGCGTCTTGTCCGCATGATGCGGAGTCCCGCGCGGGCATGGATCGATCTGTCGCTACTTGTCCGCATGATGCGGATCCCCCTGGTGCCGGCATTGCGCCTGGTACGACCGGCTGTCCGCATGGTGCGGATGCGGCTGGTTCAGGCGGGGCACCCGGAGGTGTGGTATCTTGTCCGCTTGATGCGGAGGAGTCGGGCGGCAGCAGACCCGGCTGGTGGGCGGCGGGTTCGCGGCGGCGGACGTAGCTGTTGGGGCGGGTAAGCCGCACGGTGGCATCCACATTGCCCAGGCCGCGCGAGTCGCTGCTCACCTGGTAGGCGCGGCGCATGATCGCGGCGAGGCGGGTCAACTCGGTATCGGGGCCCAGCGGCGCCAGGCGCTGCGTGAGCCAGGCGACATGCTTGCGCGTCCAGTTATCGGCGTCGAAGACGAGGTATTCGAGCAGGGCCAGCGACGGCAACAGCAGGCCGCGCGCCGTGCGGTAGAGTTTTTGCTTGCCGCGCGGCGTCTCGACTTCTTCCACCTGCAACAGGCCGGTGGTTTGCAACAAGTTGGTGTAACGGGCGATGGTATCCTGCGAGGTATCGAGGTAGGCGGCCAGCGCGTTCTGGGTGCAGTGTGCCCAGCCGTAATATGGATGACCGGGCGTGGCTTCCTCGAAGCTGTGCAGCGCGACCAGCAGCCCGATCCCCGTTGGCTTGAGCAGCGGCCCCCACTCGCGGATCAGGCCCGGCGTCAGCTCGCCGGCCACGGATTCCGGGCGGGGCGCGGGCGACTCCTGCGCGTGGGGCGAGCCGGTGGGCTCGGCGGCTATGGGTGCGGGTGGCGGGCGAAGGATCGCCCTGGGCTTGCTGTCCATCTTCCGGTGTCCTCGTATCCGGCAGAGATGCCGGGAACGGCCCGCATAGACGGCAAGCTCCTCCTCGATCAACCGCGGGATCGGGCCTTGACAAGGGCCGGAAACTGCGGTATGATAGGCGTGCAGGTTGGAAGCGGGCAATGACAAGCCCTTCCACTACGCAAGTAGCGGACTTCCGATTTTACGCACTGACGGGAGGAGTTTACCGGCGTCGCTTGCCAGGGTTAAGCCGATAGCTCCTTGAATGACAACGGTGTTGTAGAGCCTGCAACAAAGGACTCGGGTGACGGCCGAGTCCTTTTCGTTTGCCCTGCTTCACCTCGTTTGCCGGTTCGACCTCCAGAAACGCTGCCGCCGGCTCGCCACGAGCCAGGATCGGCAAAGCTCATTTGCACATCAAACATTATCGTCGCTCACGGCCTGGCGCTTGGGCACCGGCTTTAACCGGGGCGCGCCCGCTTTGCCCGGCGCCGGGCGGTCGGCCAGCGGGTGATCCGCGCCGGTGCCCTTAACCGAGTGCAGCGCCCGCGGCGCAGGTTCCGGTTCCGGCGGCGCGGCATACGGCAGCATCACCGTGTACTTGCGCGGCAGCGGCTCGCCTTCGTATCCGGTATCGCCCTCGGCGCGCTTGCGCTCGATATACTCCAGCGCCGGGGCCAGCACCTGTTGCAGCCGCTGGAGCGGTTCCAACAACCGCCCCAGGTCGCCGACCTGCTGCCGATTGAGCGGCACTTCCTCGTCGGCGCCCGGCTCGTCCAGGATCGCGGCGGCCCGGCTCAGGTAGGTCGTGAGCAGCCAGTAGCGCCGCTGCGGATCGTTCGGGTCCAGCGCCTCTTCCAGTGCCGTTTCGACTCCCGGTGCCGGCACCGGACGCTCTGCCTCCAACGGAACGGCCTCGGCGCGGGCTGGCGGCTCTCGCCGGTTCACGCGGTCCACCGCTTCGTCCACGGTCATGCCCAGGTTGCGCTTCAGCAACTGAGCCGCGGCCACCGTCTGCTTGCCGCTCAAGTCGCGCTCCAGAATGGCGCGCGCCAGGTCCATCTGCAACTCGCGGTCGTAGCCCACGCGCGACAGGCCCCGCGCCCGCGGCTCGGTGAGCCGGTCGCCGAGCATGGCTTCGATGGCCGGGTCCAGGTTGAGCAGCGCCGCGAAGCTGCGGATTGTCCGGCCCGCGAGACCGAGGTGCTGGCCGACGTACTCATCCAGCTCGTTCGACGACATACTAGGAGCACTTGCTCCTAAGTCGTGGCGGATCTCCAGGATGGCCCGCGCGAACTCCAGGTCGGTCAGGTCCTTGCGCTGGCGGTTCTCGATAACCCGGTCGAGCCGCCTCTCGGTTTCTTGCAGGTCCACCACCAGCGCCGGGACCGTTTTCAGGTTCGCGGCGCGCGCCGCGCGGAGCCGCCGCTCCCCCGTCACGACGAAATAGCCGCCCTCGGGCCGCCGCTGCACGGTGATCGGCTGCAAAATGCCGCGCTGCTGGACGGAGGCGATCAACTCGTTCATCGCCTCTTCGTCAAAGTGTTTGCGCGGCTGGCGGGGATCGGTATGGACCAGGTTGATATCGATCTCTTTGGCGTTGCGCAACGGCTGCACGCCCTCTTCGGGACTCGCCGCGATGATGCGCTTCCAGGCATCCTGGGGCACGCGCTGCCGTCCGCTCATGCCGGCGCCTCACCTTTCGCCGGGTTGCTGCCGCTCTTGCGGCCCCGCGCGCTGGGTGCGACCGGCGCCGGGACCGGGGCGGGTTGCGGCTCGTCGGCGACGATCTCGGCGGCGAGTTCCTGGTAGCAGCGCGCCACCGGCGAGTTGCGCGCGTAGAGCCGGATCGGCACCCCCTGCCCCGGCGCCTCCGCCGCCACGACCCCATAACGGATCACCGACTTGAACACACGGCCCGAATAGACCTGGCCGATGTTCGCCAGGATCTCTTTGTTCAAGTTGCTGCGCGAGTCATACATGGTCGGCAAGATGCCCAGGATCTTGATGTCCGGGTTCAACTGGGCCACTTCATTGACGGTGGACAGGAGGCGATGCACGCCGCGCAGCGACAGCAGGTGCGTTTGCAGCGGGATCAGCACTTCGGTCGCGGCGACGAAGGCGTTGACCGTCAGCAAGGTCAGGCTGGGCGGGCAATCGATCAGGATATAATCGTACTCATCCACAATCGGGGCCAGCGCATCGCGCAGCACCCGTTCGCGCGTGTAGTTGCGGAACAGATCGAGTTCGGCGGCGGCCAGGTCCAGGTTCGACGGCACCAGGTGCATGCCTTCGACGGGCGTCTTATAGATAATCTCAGTGATGCTGCCTTCGCGGCGCACCATGACATTATATAAGGTAAGATCGAGTTCTTCGGGATCGATGCCCAGCGAATAGGTTGCCGCGGCCTGCGGGTCAAGATCGATCAGCAGCACGCGGCGGCCCAGGGCCGCGAGTTCCGCGCCCAGGTTGACGGTAGTGGTCGTCTTGCCGACACCGCCTTTTTGATTGGCGATGGCGATGATCCGCGTCTGGTGCGGGCGCCCGTCCGTGGTGTTTGTCACCGGCATCTCCCCTAGGCCGCCGTGATCCGCCATTCGTTCTGGATCGTGCTCAGCAGATCGAGCGCACGCCGCAGGCTGTCGGCATGGAACTCCAGCACGTAATGGTCATGCTCGATCAGGATCGCGCGGATCTCGATCAGGTGCAGGCCGGCCTTTTGCAGCACCAGCACCCGCTCCAACAGATCCAGGTCGGCCACGGTATAGAGGCGCGGTCCTTGCTCGTCATCATCGGCGCCGGTGCCGCCCACGCGCTGGACGTGCAGATCGAGCTTATCCTCGATGTTGCGCAGCACCCGCGCGGTGGTATCATGGCCCCGGTCGGCCAGGAGGGCCAGCGCTTCCTGGGTAGTAAACACACGATTGGTCATGGCTCGCCTTTGGTTACGTATCCCCTGGTTTCCGCCGCTAAGCCTTTGGGATCGTGAAAATAGTCGCTTAGCCCGCGTGAGTCATATTATAACCGGTTCTCAGGCGCTGTCAAATTCCTGCTACTGTGATGCTATGCCAACGTACTAACATCCTCATACGCTATTAGTTGGGACATCGGTGTCAGGCCTATTGACTTCACCAATGTTTTGCAGTAGTATTGACATCAATGTCAACCCTGCTATAGCAGCCTGCTTGCGGGGGTTTTTCCGCACTGATTGTGTCCGGCGGCGTGGCGAGAGGCCGCAAGCAGCGCGCGGTGATAAGAGAGGTCGTGCATGGCGAGTCAATACCAGAAACTGGCGATGGCCTTTTTCCATCCCTCGCTGCGCGAGGACCCCTTTAATCCGGAAGACAGCGCGCGCTACTTCTATCTGGCCGACCAGTATCGCGAAGCCCTGGACCTCCTGCTGCGCCACGTGCTGCGCCGCGGTGGACTCTCCATTATCTACGGCGATGTCGGCCTGGGCAAGAGCAGCCTACTCGCCGTGCTGCGCCAGCGCGCCCGCACCAGCGACAACTTCAAGCAGTATGTACTCGGCGAGATTCTCGATCCCTCGCAGGTGACGGACGCCGAGTTCACCCGCCAGTTGTTGCTGGCCTTCGAGCAGAAGCCCTACGGCAGCACGCGCTCGGACCTGAGCGACCAGTTCACCATCTTCCTCCAGCGCCAGGCGCGTGAGGGCAAGGTGCCGCTGCTGGTCATCGACGAGGGCCAGTGCCTGTCCTACGACGGCCTGGAGCGGCTACGCATCTTTCTGAACTATTCGCTCGACGATCATCGCATCCTGCAAATCATCATCTTCGGCCAGCTCGAATTGCAGGAGAAGATCGCCAAGAAGCGTAACCTGGCCTCCCGTGTGCGCTTCACCATGACCCTGGAGCCGTTGCGTTCGGTCGGGCAGGTGGGCGACCTGATCGACTACCGGCTGCGCACCGCCGGCCTGGCGCCCGGCGTGCAGTTATTTGCCCCCGGCGCCATCGAAGCGGTATATAAGTACTCAGGGGGCGTGCCGCGGCATATCGTCAATATCTGCTCGCTCTGCTTCGATCAGGCGCCCCTGCTGAACAAGCGCCAGATCGACGCCGAAATTGTCGAGCACGTGGCTACCCGCCTGATGCAGAAAGGAACCCTGACCGATGGACGATGAGTCGAACGGCCGTCCCTCGCGATACTGGATCGAGGATCAGATGGCGAACGACCGCGCGCGCGAAGGCGAAGGCCGGCTCAAGCAGGTCGCGGTCTACTACTATCCGAAGCAGTTGATCCCCCTGGACGAGCATCTGTCGCGCCTGAATAGCCGTACTCGCGCCTATGACGGGCTGAAAATCAACCGCAGCACGTATTTACGGCTCTGCGGCGCCGTGCTGATGGACCTGCTTAATGACCCTGCCTTCGCCGGCAACATGTTTGAACGGCTCTACGAGGAGGCGGAACTCGAACAGCGCCTGCGCGATAAGCTGCGCGACCTGATGGAACTCCAGCGTGCTTATCAAGACGGCACCCTCCGCCCGGTCCTACCGGAGATCTAGCCCTCCGGCCAGGCCGCCATTGCCCTCAGACACCTGTATCAAGGTATTAGCATACCAATAAATGAACTTATTAAGATAATAGCATAAGCGCGTTCTTCCGCTTTGCTCTAACGCTTCCTGGCCTTCTGCCTGGCTTTTCCTGGTCTGTTATCTCACATACGTCGCGTTATTTGCCGCGTGAACCAGCGCATCTCGCTCGGCGAGTGGATGCGCATTATCTGTTTGCTGCCTTGCATCCTCATCGATCAAGGCCGGCCGATCTGGCGATAGAACCGGCCAGCGCCCGGACTGTTGCATTAGCTTCGCAAGCTTGCTATATAGCCTTAACATCGATGTCATGGTCATAGGTGTCCATCTCCGGCAGCACCTGCTCAGGGAGCCAGAAGAACGTCGTGAGTCGCCGCGTGTAATGGAGCAACGGCGGTATGTCAGGTAGGCGCAGGCCGTGGGCCTCGGCCATCGTGTTACGCACGATTCTGGCCCGCGCTTCTTGCAGCGGCCAGGCTTTGTGCCGGATCTCGGCTTTATATAGGCAGCCCCGGCTATCCTGCGCGAAGAGCCGGAACCGGGCGCTCAGCCAGTGTTCCAGGCTGCCGGGGCAAGCATTAAACACGCCGGATACCGGCTCGTAGCCCGCGATGAAGACTGCGCCGGGCGCGCCGGGGTGCCGCCGTCGCGAGACATAGCGGATGCGCCGGCCCGCGCAAGTGTGGGTCGCGTGCGTATTGAAATAGGGCAGGTGATAGACGATGCGCGCGCCCAGTACGGCCAGTATATTGGCCGCATCCAGGCTCAGGAACAGCACACCCGAGCCGCCGGGCCCTCGCACATAAGTACGCACGTTGATCTCGTGAAAGCGGGCGGTACCGGGGATTGGCGGCACGCCGCGGGCATGCAGGCGGCTGATCCAGAAGGGTGTAATACCGAGCCACGCCTGCCCGGCGAATATGTCGAGCGTCAACCCGCGCGGCACGCACGGAAGCAGCGCCGCGGGTGGCAGCGGCCAGTGGACGAACAGCAGGTCGTTCCACGTCTGCGTCATGGTCCAAGCCCCCGGCAGGCCCGCCGGCGTGGTCACGCGCGGGATTACTACGTCGTTGTTCGCTGTCACCATTTCCGTCCTGTGTCCCCCGATCTGCAATCGATTCTCACCCGGCGTAAATACCCGTTTAAGGCAGCTAAGGCACCGTGTCCTCTTGAGTACCCTGGTTCCGGCCAGCATTATCCGCGCCGTGTTTCCGGACCCGGTGTCTCTTCCGGGCAGGGGGTGGATTTCTGGCCCTACGGCGTGCTGTGGCGTACCCGTCCGTAGCGGCTACGTCCCTGGACCTAGGCAGATACGGGACAAAGGTGAAACCCGACTCCTTCACGTGCCTGATGTGCGCTGCGCGTGGTTGATCTATACTGGTGACAGTTGACGAACACATCGCACGGAACTCGTGCAACTTAAATAATTCCGGGCGGCTCCTGCTTCTTCTGCACCCGAACGAACGTAACCAGGCAGGTGTCGCAGCCAATTCTAACCATAGCGAGAGCGAGTTCTGTAAATAATTCCGGTAGAAAGGAGCACTCTCATGGACGGATTACAAATTGTCATCGGCGCGGCCTGTCTCGCCGTCCTGCTCATGGACTTCATCCACGCGCGCCTCGGCCTCGACGCCCGCGACGAAGGCGTTTTCGATGCCGCCCTGGAGGGTGCGGAACTCTAACCGCTGCAATCGCCCATCACTATCACTTACTTACGCCGGCCGGCTTGCGCTGGCCCCGACTGGATAAACAGGCTGTATTCTTACACACTTAACACACTTACACCGGCCGGCTTGCGCTGGCCCCCCAACTACAATTATTTGGCGGCAGGGGCAACAGCCATACTGCGGACACTGATCTAAACGCCTGTGGCCCCGCGTCGTCTGTACAATCGAATACTTACCTTAAACCAAAAGGGCTGTTCAGGAGCACGTGCTCCTAAACGGCCCTTGGTACTTTCTACCTGCCTGCTGCCGGTTGTTGCCCCTGGAGTCTCAACAATGTTACCACTGTGTTTCAGCGCGTAGAACTTTAGGAGCACGTGCTCCTGAACCTGCAAGCCCCATACTTAGCGTAGCAACCGCTCACGGATCTCCATGTAAATGGGCTGGATCGTTCGCACAAACAGCGCGGTGCGCTCGCCCAACTCGGCCAGCCGCGCCTCGTCAAGCGGGTTGAGG
>DASSGZ010000046.1:0-2620 GCA_035693165.1 Chloroflexia bacterium
ACCGGCAAAATGGCCCATAGCGCAGGCTACCGCCCGCAAGGCCGCTTTTCATTGTACTATAAAGGGGGTATGCGCTGCAACTTTCGCGCCAGCGGTCAGGGGTCAGGGGGCAGTGGTCAGCTATGTGCTACGCACCGCTGCGCGATCAGCCGTCGGGCCTTGTCACTCTTCGCTGCGCTCAGAGTCTCGTCTTGTACCCCAACGAGACGGAGATTCTTCGCTGCGCTCAGAATGACAAGCATCTGAGTGGTCCGCCACATGCATTCTGACGGGCGGTGGGCCGGTTTGAAACCGGCCCCTACACCGCAACTTGTCAATCGCCGCCTGGTGGTGGCCAAACCAGCGCACGCCTCGTACTGACCCCTGACGGCTGATGTATAATGGCAGCGAAGACCGGCTACGCCCACAGGAGGAGACAGTGCTATGAGCCATCCCGACCCGGACGATCCGCTCACCCCCATCGCCATGCAGCCGATTGGCGTCGTGCGCAACGGCATCACGGCGGCGGTCGACCACGGTTGGGGGCCGGTGGAGTCGCGCATCGTCTTGCGGCCCGATCTGGTCGGGGCGCTGGACGGCCTGGAGACCTTCTCGCACGTGCTGGTGCTCACCTGGCTGCACGAGGCCCCGCCGCCGCCGGGCCTGCGCCGCCGCCCGCAGGGCCGCGCCGAGTTCCCGGAACTGGGCATCCTGGCCCAGCGCGCCCGCTACCGGCCCAACCCCATCGGCGTCAGCGCCGTGCCCATCGTGGCCGTCGAGCCGGAGGCGCTGGTCGTGCGCGGCCTCGACGTGATCGACGGCACGCCGGTGCTCGACCTCAAGCCCTATATCGGCCCGTTCGACCGCGTGGAAGCGCCGCGCGTGCCCGACTGGGCGCGGCGGCTCTACGAGGAAGAGTCCTACTTCTAGGCCCATGACCTCGATTCTGCAAGACACGGCCCCCGCCGCGCTGACGGCGGCCATCGAGGACAACCTGTTTGCGTTCTTCGCGTTGTTCCGCCGCCTGCCCGGCGCCGAATACGAGGACCGGCCCGACCGCATCCGCCTGCTGACCGGCATCCCCTTCCCGATGTTCAACGCCGTCTTCCGGGCGCGGCTGGCGCCGGACGGGCTGGAGGCGGGTATCACGGCCACGCTGGCGCCCTTCGCGGCGCGCCACCTGCCGATGCTCTGGTGGACCGGCCCGGCCACCCGGCCCGCCGATCTGGGGGCGCGGCTGCTGGCCCGCGGCATGGTCCGCACCAGCGATTCGACGGGGATGGCCTGCGACCTGCGCGATCTGCCGCCGCCGGGGGTGCCGCCCGGCCTCACCATCGCCCGCGTGCGCGATGCGGCGGGCTTCGCGGCGTGGATGGGGCCGGTGGCGCGCAGTTTCGACCTGCCGCCCTTCGCCGCCGCGGCGCTGCGCGGCTTCTGCGAACAGGTGGGCTTCGGCCCGGACGCGCCGTTTCAGCACTACCTGGCCCGCGTGGCCGGCACGCCGGTCGCGGGCGCCTCGCTGTTCCTGGGCGCGGGGGTGGCCGGCCTCTACAATGTGGCGACGGCCCCCGACGCGCGCGGCCAGGGCACGGCCACGGCGCTGGTGCTGGCCGCGCTGCACGCCGCCCGCGCCCGCGGCTACCGGGTGGGCATCCTGCAATCGACCCGCATGGGCCTGAATCTCTACCACCGGCTCGGCTTCGCCGAATACAGCACCATCGCCCACTACCTGGGGCCGCCCGTGCTCGACCCCGCGCGCTAGGCAGGGTCCAGCGACCTGTGGGGGACAGCACACGCTAAAGATCAACGAGTACGGGCGCGATAAATCGCGCCGCTACACATAATAGGTTGCTTAGATCCGTGCTAAGCCGAGCGCCTTACCGCAACCTTGCGCCCGCGGCGCGGCCTGGCCTATAATGATCCTGAAACTGCGCCGCCCCCGCCCGCCGCTGCCCGGCCCGCGCCCGGCGGCCCGCGCCATTGTGGAATCCTGCACCCCCGCCGCGGCCCCGGTCGCCGTCGCGGACCCCGGCGCCGGTGGCAACACCGGCCCGGCTCCAGGAAGGAGTCCTATGCTGCCTCTGTTGCCGACCCCCCCCACCCGCTACCTGGCCCTGCTGGCCGCCGTGGCCGCGCTGCTCCTCGGCGCGTTCGCGCTCAGCCCCGGCACGCACGTCGCCGCCCATCCGGCGCCCGGCATTGGCGAGGGCAATACCCCGTCCGGGTACCCGATCCAGGTATTTGTCGATCCGCAATACCAGGGATCAAGCGCCTTCCTGGACCATGCAGGCCGGGTAGTGACGCTCCCGGTAGGGTTTGACGATGCGATTTCGTCGGTCTCCTTGGAACCCGGCTGGGCGGTCCGGCTGTTCAAAGATGCATACTTGCGGGGGACCAGCAAATGCCTGACCGCCGGCGACCCGGATTTCTCCGGCCAAACCTTCGAAGATGCGACACCGTTGGACAACCAGGTGTCCTCGTTCTATGTGGTGAACGCCACGAACTGCCCACCGCCCCCACCCACCGCGCCGGGCAACCTGCACGTCAGCAGTACCACCCAGGGCAGCGTCACCCTGGCCTGGCAGGACAATGCGACCAACGAGGACGGCTTCCAGATTTATCGCTACAACGGCAGCACCTA
>DASSGZ010000047.1:0-5243 GCA_035693165.1 Chloroflexia bacterium
GGTCAACGCGCCATCCACGATCGCCTGCCCGATCGCCGCACCGCTCAGGCCGGGCGCATCGAGGGCAAAGGCCACGCGCTTGGCGCCGCGGTTGCGCGCGGCACGGGCCCCGGCGGCGGCTACCCGGCGCAACTGCATGACGCCGAACGTCTCGCGGCTGCCCGAGCCGATCAGGAAGATGCGGCGCACCTTCAAGGCGCCCGCCGTGTGCACCGGCTCGACTTCGTACAGCGTGCCGCGCACCTCGTCGCCCTTGAGCGTGGCTGCCAGGTCCCCGCCCAGCTTGCCATCCAGGCTTTTCCATGCGGCGGGCAGCCCCGCCTTATCTTCCGTGAACCAGTTGAGCACCAGGGCGTCGGCATCGACCTTCTCTAACGCGTCGTCGACGACGCGGATCTTCATATCCTCCATGAATAGAACACTCCTCTTGCGAGACAACTACGGCGATCAAATCGGGTGTGCAGGACACGTCCATCAGCATACATCCCGCGACAAAAACTGTCAACGTTGTCAACAAACGCGACATCCCGGTGGTTCACCAAATTTCGTGCCAGGGGCACCGCAGTGCCGGCCTAGATGGTGCGGACCCTGGTCGGCGTGATGCGGATCGGCTCGGTGTATTCGGTCGCCATCGAGGCGGGAGTCCAGCCCATTTCGGTCAGCTTGGGCGTGTATTTCGCGGCGTAGGCGGGCAGCGTCGGGGCCGCCTGCCCGGCGGCCAGCAGTTCCGCCGTGCCCTCGACCAGCACCACGTCTTCGCCCGTGTCCGTGTCGTCCAGGCCCAGCATCACCGCCGGGTTCTGCCGCAGGTTGCGGATCTTCTGGTCGGGCTTGCTGAAGATCAGGATGGTCTGCCCATCCCACAGGAACCAGACGGGCACCAGGTGAGGCCGCCCGTCGGGCCGCACCGTGCTCAGCCAGATGATAATGTCGCATTGCAGCCGCTCCAGCGCGTGGACGTGAGCGGGTTTGCTCGGGTCAAAGGGCGATGGGTTCATGTCATATGTACCTCCCAGACAGCGTCGCGGGGCGCCCCTGCGGCGTCGCGCCACGCCCAGTATAGCACGCCCGCGCAACGGCGAAAGTGCCGGGCGATACATCCGCACCCGGCGGGCGATCTGAGGCGGTCGATCCATTGCCTAAAGCCGAATGGTGTGCTATGATCGGGGCAGACCTACCTCCGCTCCATCCCAACCCCGTTCCCTGTCGATCTGGATCCCCATGCCCGATGCGGCACATAGTGAAAGGACCCGGCGATGCAATCAGCGAATCCGGACCATGAAGGCGGCAACCCCGCGGGCGGCAAGCGCGCCCTGCTCATCGGCGTCGATGCCTACAACTTCGTCAATCCGCTCAGCGGCTGTGTAAACGACATCCTGGCGATCCGCCAGTTTCTGGTGAACAACGCCGGTATCCTGCCCGAGCAGGTGACGCTGCTGCTGGCGCCGGGCCGGGATGCGCAACTCGGACCGGACCTGGGCACATTCGAGCAGCCGACGAAGAACAACATCCTGGCCGCGTTCAAGACGCTGGCCCAGCAGACGGCGCAAGGCGACCAGGTGGTGATCTATTATGCCGGACACGGCGTCCAAATCACCAACCCGCAAAACGCCCGCGAACACATCGGCGCCATCGTCGCCGTGGATGCCCAGGTCAACGGCACCAACTTCGTCATCAACCGCGAGTTGAACGAGGGCATCCAGCGCGTGGTCAGCGCCGGCGCCCAGGTCACGGTCATCCTCGACTCGTGCCACTCAGGCGGGGCGACCCGCGACATCAGCACCGACCCGGCGGCCCCCGCCGTGCGCGAAATCATTCTCGATCCGCAAAAACTTGACTGGGCAGCCTTCCAGGCCGAACATGGGCTGGACGGCAATGCCGCGGGGGACGGCGCCACGCGCGATATTGCGGGCGGCAGCGGCTGGGTGCCCAGTCTGGCCCAGGGCCAGGAGTTGATCGTGCTCTCCGGGTGCCGCGACGTGCAGACGTCACACGAATACACCCCGCCCGGCACCGGCGAACGGCACGGCGCGCTGACCTATTTCCTGCTCGACGCCTTGAAGAACAGCGACCCGGCCCGCGTGGCCCAGGTGCGCTGGCAGGACATCTACCCCGGCCTCCGCACGAACGTGCAGAGCGCCTTCGCGGATCAGACGCCCACCCTCGAAGGGCAGGGCGAACGGCCTCTGTTCGGCGGGGCCTGGCAGCCCTACGCGCCCGGCTTCACCGTCAGTGTGAACCCCGGCGGCAACACGCTGACCCTGGACGGCGGCAGCATCCACGGCCTCGGCCCCGGCGCGCAACTCGCCGTCTATCCCCCCGATACCGCCGACTTCAGCCAGGCCGCCCAGATCGCCGTGGCCGAGGTCGACAGCGCCACGCCGGTGACGAGCCAGGCGCACGTCGTGGGCCCGCCCACCGCAGCGATCGCCAACGGCGCGCGGGCCGTCCTTATCCGGCCGAGCACGGCCACGCCACGGCTGGGGGTCAAGCTGACCGAGGTGCCCGACGCCGTGGCCGCCGGCATCCGCGGCCTGCGGGGCATCGATAGCTTCGTAGACCTGGCGCCCGACAACCAGGCGCCGTCCGTGGAGGTGCGCCCGCGCGCGGGCATTGACGGCAAGGACGGCTGGGTGCTGGTCAAGTACACCAGCAACGAAACGACGCTGGGACCCAATGACGTAATCGCCTACGCGCCGCGCAATATGGAGGGCGTGCGGATCGACCCGGCCAAACTGGGCGCGGCCATCGGCGAGGGCCTGGTCCACTGGGCGCGCTACTGGTCGGTGCTGACCCGGCACAACGACGAGCCGCGGCTGCAAGGGGCGGTCACGCTCAACGTGCTGGCCGGCAACGACGATGCCGCGTTGCGGCAGGCAGGGGCCCAGCCGGGCGGGCCTATCCGCCAACCCGACGCAGCAGGGCAGGTCGTGGTGGGCCAGGACGAGGTGCTGTTGCTCAAGGTCAAGGTGGCACCCACCAGCCCGGTCGCGCTGAACGTGGTGATCATGCTCTGCTCGGACGACGGCAACATCGACCTGCTGTGGCCGCCCGAGAACGCGGAAAACGTGCTGCCGGCGGGCGAAGAGCGCCAGGTGGGCGTGAATGGCCCCAACCCGTTCCAGTTGACCATCCGCGACGACCAGTCGGCCAGCCGCTACGTGCTCAAGCTGTTCGCCTCCGATCGGGGCCACCCGTTCGCCACCAACAGCCTGAAACTGGAAGGCACGGTGCAGGACGAGATCGACGGCGGCCTGCGCGGCGGCGCCACGCCCTCCCTGCCCGGCGTGCTCTGGACCACCGTGGACGTGCCCGTGCTGGTCACGCGGCAGCGCCCCGCCCAATAGCCGGGACCATCCCGCCTCGCGTTGTAGGGGCCGGTTTCAAACCGGCTCCTACCCGGCAGGCCGGTTATCCTGGCCGTTGTAGAGTCCGGCTGCGCCCCGGTCCGCTCCGGTATCCCGCGCTGTAGGGGCCGGTTTGAAACCGGCCTACGCCGGCGTGGGCCGCCTATTTCCTCGACAGGAGGCCGGGAAGGTAAGGCGGCAGGCGGGTTTGAAACCCGCCCCTACACCGACAGGGGAGGCGAACAAAAAGCCAGGAGCTAGGGAAAGGGCATCAAACCGTCCGGCGCCACATCTCGCGCTGTAGGGGCCGGTTTGAAACCGGCCCGTGCTACATCTCGCGCTGTAGGGGCCGGTTTGAAACCGGCCCGCGCCCGGCGGGATTCGGCGGCCCTTAGAAGCGCAGAGTGCCGTTGGTCAGCGCCAGCAGCAGGCTCAGCACGAAGCAGACGGTGATGATACCGATAGCGGGGACGAGCAAGGTGGGGCCGAGCAAGCCGGGGCGGGCCGGTCCCGCCCGGCGGCCCTGGGCACGGGCGCGGATCACGCCGCCCAGCGCCAGCAGCAACAGCAGCGCGGCGGCGCCCAGCAGCACCGCCAGGACCGGCCCGCCGTCCTGCCCGGTCAGCCCGCGACTCACGCTGGCCGCCACAAAGCCGAGCAGCACCAGCGGCAGCACGGCGATGAGCAACCGGCCGG
Organism: Chloroflexia bacterium; assembly: GCA_035693165.1. Classification (GTDB taxonomy): domain Bacteria; phylum Chloroflexota; class Chloroflexia; order QHBQ01; family JAICKM01; genus JAICKM01. The sequence goes on from DASSGZ010000047.1 coordinate 4,044, forward strand.
GCAAAACCAGCGCCGGGTTGCGCACAAAGCCGGCTTCGTGCACCAGCCACGCGCCGAGCATGCCGCAGGCGATGGCGACGATCAAGAGCGGAAACAGAGCGTACATCGGGCTTACGCCGCGCCGGATAGGCGAAGGGCCAGGAGATGGCTGCTCTCCTGGCCCCGTGCCGTGTCCGTGCGCCGGCTACTCGCGATCCTCGATATCGTCGTCCTCGAACTCGGTTTCTTCTTCCGAATCCTCGGATTCGATGTCGGCCTCGTTCTCGCTCTCGAACTCTCCGCCCAGGTCCTCGTCCTCATCGTAGCCGTAGCGGCCCGAGGTCGCCGCCGGGCGATAGGCCGCCGCCGCGCCCTTGGAGGGGAACGATTGCCGCCCGCGCATCGCCGGGTCCTGGTACGCCTCGCGGATGATGATGGTCAGGCTGCGGTCGCTCACCGTGGTGACGGTGGCCGTGTAGCGGTTGCCCGCCTGCATGAAGCGGACCAGCCGGTGCGCCAGCTTGGGCTCCACCACGCCCAGGTAGGCGCCGCTTTCGGTCTGCACCTGCAACTTGGCGCCGGCCACCACCAGGTTGACCCGGTCGCCGCCGGTCAGCGCCAGCAGGGTCGGCCCGCTGGCGAGGTCAGTCAGGTGCGCCAGGCCGGTCTTACCCGTCTCCTCGATGAAGGTATGCGGGCTGATGCGCTCGGCGGGCTGGGCGGCCGGGCGCTTGGCGACGGCCGCGGCGGCGCCGGCGGGTTGCTGGGCCAGCGGCGCCAGGCGCTGCATATTCTTCTGCGCGATGGCGTTACCCGGCGCCAGCTCGACCGCGCGCTTGTATGCTTCGTAGGCTTCCCGGTAGTTGCCCAACTCCAGGTGCGCCTTGCCCAGGCGGTTATGGGCATCCGCGTCGTTGGGATCGATGGCGAGGATCGCCTTATTCACGTCCACGGCTTCCGTCCAGCGACTCTGCATGGCCAGGGCAATGGCCCGTTCCGGCAGAATACGCCGCAGGCGCGCGGTTTCTTCAGGACTATTCTGAGGCATTGCGGTTACCTCACCTCACTTATCATGCTGTTGCATCAATGCACCGGGTGGTCTGGTAGAGGGCCACGGTGCGGCACACCATAGTAGAGTGCTCCTGGAGGGGAGCAGGCTTAGTATATACGCAGCCCGCGCGAGATTGGTTCCCTGGAAACCCGCACACACAAAAGACCCGG
>DASSGZ010000048.1:0-10086 GCA_035693165.1 Chloroflexia bacterium
TGGTTCAAGACCTCCAGCATACTGGCCCGCGTGAGCCGCATCAAGACGGCCATGGGCCGGATGGCGAGCACAAACGCGGGGAACACCAGGTCGATGGGGTCGCCCCAATGGGCGGTGGGCAGGAACGGCAACCAGACCACCGTCACCAGGATGAGCAAAGCGCCGAGCACGAAGTTGGGGATGGAATAACCGACCAGCGAGATAACGCTAACCAGATAATCGACCCAGCTATTCTGGCGGACCGCGGCGAGAATACCCAGCGGCATGCCGAGACAGACCAGGATCAGGAAAGCACAGAAGCCAAGCAGGAAGGAATTGCCCGCAGCGCTCACAATGATGTCGGTGACGGGCCGGCCCACCTGGCTGAACGAGGTGCCTAGATCCAAATGCAACAGATTCCAGCCAAAGCGGAAAAACTGGCCGGGCACGAAGCCGCTTGCCTGGGCCTTGGTGACCGGACCTTCGATGAATATCAGGACCGACCAGAACAGCAGCAGTCCGCCCGTGGTGATAAGGATGGCACCGGGCCACTGCGAACTGACCCCGCGGCGGCGCCAGAAGATGCCGCCGGCAATCGCCAGGACGGCCAGGACCAGGACGGCAATCCGCCAGACTTCGGCGCCCGCGCCGGCAAAATTGGGCCAGAGCGGTTCGTCGAGATGATAGGCCGCCATCAAGCGGGCGGTAATGGCGGGATTGCTGTGTTCGGAGGAAAAGGGGCCGCCCTTGGTCAGGTGCATCAGCGTGAAGGTAATCAGCGCGATCCCCAACAAAGACGGGATCATCGCCAGCATACGCCGGATCACATATGCAACCATGGTATATCCAAATCTGTGTAACTACGCGCCCCCGGCCAGGAGGGGAGCTCCTGACCGTTGGGCGCGTAGCGCGTATCGTCGCAACCGCAGGTGCTGCCGCTTACTGCGCCGGCTTCACCAGGCGGAACGGATAGACGAACGAGTTGTTCGTGTTGTAGCCCGTCCACTTGGGGCTGATTTCCCAGTAGCGAGTGGCCTGGTACAGCGGCACCATCGGGGCGGCCTTGAGCATGATCTCCTCGGCCTGGTGGTAGAGGTTCATGCGCTCGTCCACCTTGGCCGGGTCGGCCAGCGTGTTGGCCTGGCGGACCAGCTTGTCGAACTGCGGGTCGCTGAAGCCGGGGTCGTTGCCGGTGCCGGTGCCGACGCCCTGGATCTGGCTGGAGTCGAACAGAGCATAGAGCCAGTTCTGCGGATCTGGATAGTCATGGCCCCAGGAGCCGTAGAACATATCATACTCGTGCGCCTGGCGGGCCTGGAGCATGTCCTTCCAGGCGACGCCCTGCACCTTGATGTTGAGGCCCAGGTTCTCCTTGAGCTGCGCCTGGATCTGCTCGGCCACGCGCTGCTCGACATCGCGCTCACGATAGGTGTAGGTCAGGTTTTCCAGCCCCTGGCCGTTCGGGTGGCCGGACTCGGCCAGCAGTTGCTTGGCCTTGTCGGGGTCAAACGGGTAAGCATCGAAGGCGTGGTAACCCGGCTCGCCTTCCGGCAGCAGGGTCGTCACGGGCTGCCCGGCATCGGCCAGGGCCAGCTTGACCAACTGATCGCGGTCGATTGACATGGAGATGGCCTGGCGCAGCTTGAGCGCCTTCTCGTCGTTCTGCGGCGAGAACGGGCCGTGCAGCAAGTTCAGGCCGATCCAGACGGTGCGCGCCTGGCCGACGCTATGCAGTTGCTTGCCCAGGGTCGGGTCGGCCTTGATGCGGGCCAGGTCGTCGGGGCTGGGGCCGTCGAGGGCCGCCAGCGTGCCCTTTTCAAACTGGCTCTGCGCCGTGGCCGTATCCTTGATGATCGGCACGAAGACATCGACCGTGCCCTTCGGCCCCCAGTAGTTGGGGTTGCGGACGAGCGTGATCGACTGATCGTGCTTCCACTCCTTGAGCATGTAGGCGCCGGTCCCCACGCCGGGCTTGGTGATCCAGGCGTCGGGGTTGTCCGAGCTCATCGGGACCACATTCTTGTTCACGACATAGTAGGTCCAGACCGTCAGCTGCGACAGGAAGTAGGCGCTGGGGCCGGTCAGGGTGATCTTGACGGTCTGCGCGTCCGGGGTCTCGATACCCGCAGCCTCGGTCACCTTCGGCTTGGTCGTATCGGTCGAAACTGCGGAAGCCTGCACCTCCTGGGCGCCCTTGATGTCGTTCATGACGAACAGGTAGGGGGCCTTGGGGTTGTTCAGCGCGCGGTTCCAGGAATACTTCACATCGGCGGAGGTAACGGGGTCGCCATTCGAGAACTTCGCGTCCTTGCGGATCTTGAAGGTATACGTGGTGGCGTCGGGGCTCACGTCGGGCAGGCTCTCGGCGAGGGCCGGCTCGATCTTCTGTGTCTCGGGGTTAAACTGAACCAGGCTATCGTAGACGTTCTGGCCGATGTCGATGGAGAGGTTCTCCTGCATCAGCGCCGGGTCAAACGTCTCCGGCTCGGCATACGCGCGCCAGGAGAACATGTCGCTACTGGGCGTCGTCGCCCCGCCAGTGGCGGGGGTATCGGTGGCCGCCGGGGCCGCGGGAGCCGTCGTATTGGTCGCCGCCGGGGCTGCGGGGGCCGTCGTGTTGGTGGCCGCCGGCGCCGGCACCGCTGTGCTGGTGGGTGTCTCCCCGCCGCAGGCGGCAAGGAGCATGCTCAACACCATGAGCAGCGTAGCGAGGCCCATTATCCTCTTTGAAGCCATTCTCTCCTCCTTAATGCCGGCGCCTTCCACGCACCGGATGGTTAAACCTGGGGCCGTCCACAGCCCGCGCGGACAGCAACACCCTCCCACCGGACCCGAACCAGGCGCTTTATCTATCGCAAAGATCCACAAATCGCCTGCGGGCTGTTGCCATGCGGGGATGTTGTTGCATTATAGCAGATCAAGAGGGCGTGTCAAGCCCTCCTGATCGGGCCACGATGCTCTAAAATACACAAATTCCCTGCCTGCGGTTCAGAACTGGTATCCAAAGTCGGATACGGCACATGGGAACACGGGAACGTAAGTTTGCCGCCGCGCCAGGGACGGCGCCCGCGATGCCCGGAGCGGGCCCGTGGCGGCTGGGCCGGGCAGGAGCCGGTGTAGAGCCGGCCCCTGCCCCACAGCGGGCGGCTAGTGGATGAAGCCGCGGTGCCGGGTGATGTCCACGCCCAGCAGGCCCAGGAGCACCTCGCTTGGCGTCCCGGCGTATTCGGGGTGGAATTCAAAGCGGTTGCGCTCGAAGTATTGCACGGTATAGCCGTTCTCGGTGAACTCCTCGGAGATGGGATAGCCGAAGATCGCCAGGCCGCCGTGCGCGCGCCAGTAGGCCAGGAAAGCCCCACCCAGCATATGCCCCGTCTGCGGGAAGTAGGCATGGTTGGCGTCGCCGAGCGTGGCGATGGGTGGGGCGAACGTGCGGCCCAGGGTCACGGCGCGACCCAGCAGGCCGAGCAGCACCTCATTGGGCGTGCCCGCGTACTCGGGGTGGTACTCAAAGCGGTTGCGCTCGAAGTATTGCACGCGATAGGGCTTGCCGTCGGTGTCCGAAATCTCCACAAACTCTTCGGAGAGCGGGTAGCCGAAGACGGGCAGACCGCCGTGTTGCTGCCAGTAGGCCAGGAACACGCCGCGCAGCGTGTGCTGGACGGGCGGGAAGTAGACCACGCCGGACCGGGCGGGATCGGCGGCGGGGGCAAACGCGGTGGCCGGATCGGGCGCGGGGGCTTCGGCCGGCGGGGCCACCGGCGGTGACCCGCCGGCCCCGAAGTCGAAGTTGATCACGCGCACGGTGCCCGGCTGCCCATCGACGCTGAGCGAGACAGGGGCCGGAACGGTCAGGCCGTTGCGCCCGTTGAGGCCGACGGTGTAGTCGCCCGCGGGCAGGTTGTCGAAGTGATAGAAGCCCAGATTATCGGTCGAGCCGTAGCGCCAGTCGCGCACGCCGTTGCCCACCTGTAGATAGACCTGCACCTGGTCGAGCGGCACGCCGCTGATCGTGCCCTCGATCCGCGACCCGGTGGCCGGCCCCGGCGGGCCGGGGGGCGCGCCCGGTTGCGTGGCCGTGTCGATGCTGATCGGGGCCGAAGCCAGCGCGTTGCTCAGCGCGCCCAGGGCGAAGAACATGCCCGTGCCGGGGGTGAGATCGGCGGGGATGGTCACCGCTTGCTGGAAGCTGCCGTCGGCGCCCACCTGGGCCGTGCCCAGTTCATGGTTGCGCCCTTCGGGCCCGGTCATGCGCAGGCCCACGGCTTCGCCGGGCTGGTAGCCGCGCCCGTTGGCCGTCACCGCGCCGCCGGGCAGGACATGGGCCGGGTTCAGGACCAGCGAGAGCAGGGCCGGGGTGGCGGTCGGCTTGGGCGGCGCGGGCACGGGGGTCGCGGTCACCGCCGGGGGGACGGTGGGCGACGGCGGCGTGGTGGTCGCGCCGGTGGCGATCTGCAGCGAGCGCAGGATGTTGAGGCGACCCGCGCCGTAATGCGGGTCCCAGCCCGCCGGGCCCAGGTCGTCGGCGCCGTCTTCCAGCAGGCGCTGGAGGTCGTCGGGCGTGAGATCGGGGCGCGCGGCCAGCAGCAGCGCCGCCGCGCCGGTCACGAGCGGCGCCGCCGACGAGGTGCCGCTGGCCCAGGTGTAGCCGGCGCGCCCCTGGCCCCAGCCCGTGCTGACGATGTTCACACCGGGCGCGGCCAGGTCCACGAAGGCGCCGTAGGACGAGAAGGCGGCGCTCTTGTCTTGCTCGTCGGTAGCGCTCACAGCAACGACCTCGTCGAAGCCCGCCGGATAGCGGGCCGCGCCGTCGGGCGTGTTGCCCGCCGAGGCCACGACCAGCACGCCGTGGTCGCGCGCATAGCGCACGGCCTCTTGCATGGACGACGCGGGATACTCGATCCCGGCGCTGATATTGATGACCTTGGCGCCGTGATCCACCGCGAAATGGATGCCGCGCGAGAAGTCGCCGACGTTGCCGGCGCCGTCCTTATCGAGGATCTTGACCGGCATGATCCGTGTGGCCCATGCGACCCCGGCCACGCCGATGTTGTTGTTGCTGAGCGCGCCGACCAGCCCGGCGGTATAGGTGCCGTGGCCGTTATCGTCGGCGGCGGTCGTCGTATCGGCCACGAAGTTGTAACCGGGCACCAGCTTGCCCACCAGGTCGGGGTGATTGGGGGCGATGCCGGTATCGATCATCGCCACGATCACGTCGGCGCTGCCGGTGGTGATGTCCCAGGCGGCGGGCGCGCCCACCTGGTTCAAGGCCCACTGGCGGGAAAAGAGCGGGTCGCTGGGCACAAACGCCGCGTGCAGCCGGTAATCCGGCTCGGCGTAGACCACGCCGGGCAGCGCGGCCAGGGCATGTACCGCCCCCGCCACATCGAGGCCGGAACTATCCGCATGGAGCCGGTAGAGGCCACCGGCGGCATCCAGCACCTCGACGCGGCCCAGGCCCCAGGCCGTGAGCGCGGGGCGCAATGTCTCGCCGCCGGCCTGGATCACCCCGGCGGCGTCGAGGCGCAGGCGTTGATCGGGCGCCAGTCGGACGAGGATCTGGCCCGCCTGCCAGTCGGCGGGCCGGGCGGGCGGCGGGATGGGCCGCGGTTTGGCGGCCAGGCGGCGGTGCGGCGGGGCCGCGGGACCGGCCATGCCCGGCGCCGGGGCCAGGCTCAGCACGCAGGCGAGCAACAGGAGCACAAGGGCCGGCAAACTCACAGCCGGGTGCCGGGCGAGCAGGGAAGTGCGGTATGTAGTCAACATAGGCGGTCCTGGGCGGAAACGAAGGGCGCGCCGGCCAACTGGGCACCCGCAACGATAGGTCTATTATACCAGCTATTGGTACAACGCATAACCATCCGCCAGGGTGCAAAGATGCCGCACCAGCTTCCGGCCCGGCGCCGCCGGGGGCCACGCCCGCGCCCCCGCTCCGCAGGTTGACTCGATGCGCGGGCGTCCTTTATACTTATCGACAATAGGGCGGCTCCGGCCTCTTGCGAGCCGCCGCTTTTGTTCGCGCCGCGGATGCTGCGCACCCGAAGGAGCCTCTTGTTATGAACGATACCCGCAGCAAAGCCGCGCTCAGCCTGGTCGCGGTGGTCGCGCTGCTCTTTGCCTTTGGCCTCGGCGCCTTCAGCAGTTACGTCTTCACCGAACCCAGCCGGGCCGGCAGCTTCCCCGACACCGACAGCAGCGGCGGCGGCCCGCGCGTGCCCGCCGTCCAGACCCCCGCCACGGGATCGCAGGACCTGAACGCCCAGATGCAGACCTTCTATGAGATCGTCGATCTGCTGGAAAAAGAGTCCTACTACCGCCCCACCGACAGCCAGAAGATGGTCTATGGCGCCACCGAGGGCATGATGAAGGCCGTGGGCGACGAGTACACGCGCTTCCTGACGCCGGAGGAAACCGCTATCGAGAACGCCCAGCTCCAGGGCGAGAGTTTCGGCGGCATCGGCGTCTACTTTAAAGAGGTCGATAATCTGCCGACCATCGTCGGCATCATCCCCAACACCCCTGCGGCGCGCGCCGGGCTGCGGCCCAAAGATGTCATCCTGAAGGTGGATGGCCGCGACATCACCACGCTGACCCTGGACGATATTCGCCCGCTGATCCGCGGCAAAGAAGGCACCCAGGTGCGCCTGACCATCCTGCGCGGCAAGGACGCGCCGTTCGACGTGGACGTGACCCGCGCGATCATCGACGTGCCGCTGGTCACCACGACGATCCGGCCCGACGGCGTGGCCGTCTTCGCGGTCAGCAGTTTCGGCGATAAGACCAACAGCGACCTCGACGCCGGCATCCGCGAGGCGAAAAGCAAGGGCGCCAAGGGAATTGTTCTCGACCTGCGCAACAACGGCGGGGGCCTGGTGGACCAGGCGCAGCAGATGATCGGGCACTTTGTCTCGCCCAGCATGGGCAAGAAATACGACGACACGGCGCTGTACGAGTCCTTCGCCAGCGACGGCAGCCAGGACAAGGGCATACCCATCCTCCGCAAGGGCGAGACGATGTATGACCTGCCCATGGCCGTCCTGATCAACGGCGGCACGGCCAGCGCGTCCGAGATCGTGGCCGGCGCGCTGGCCGACTATGGACGGGCCACGCTGATGGGCGAGCAGAGCTTCGGCAAGGGGTCGGTGCAGAGCGTCCACAGCTTCGCGGACGGATCCAGCGCGCGCATCACCATCGCCCACTGGCTGACGCCCAAAAAGCACGACATCAACCCGCACCCGACCGCGACGCCGGACTCCAGCGCCACGCCCACGCCGCTGCCCACCTTCACGCCGACGCCCATTGGCGGCCCGGCCACGCCGGTGCCGGGCGTCACGCTCACGCCGACGCCGCTACCGGTGGACCGCAGCCGGGGCATCACGCCCGACATCGAGGTGCCCCCACCGAGCGACGCCGACTACGCCGCCGACCGCGACCCGCAGTTGGAGCGCGCCGCGCAGTTCGTCCTCACCGGCAAGTAGGGCCGGGCTAGCGACGACCAGGCCGGGGCGGACTGATGTATCCATGCCGGCGCCACCGTAGGGGCGGACCGCTGTGTCCGCCCCCGCGCCACCGTAGGGGCGGACCAATGTGTCCGCCCCGTCTGCGAAAGAATCCGCGTAATGCAAGGTAGCCGGTATTGACAATGCACACTTCACGCACCCGGACCCTGCTCAGCCTGGGCGCGGTGGCGGCCCTGGTCGCGGCCTTCGCCCTGGGCGCGCTGACCCGCCCCATGCTAATCGGCGCCGGCCCCGCGGCGAACACGGACGCCAAAGTAGCCGGCCCCGCCCCCGCCGCCACCGCCCAGGCCAACCTGGCCGCAGAGATGCAGACCTTCTATAACCTCGTGGATCTGCTGCAGAAAGAGTCCTACTACCACCCCACCGACACGCAGAAACTGGTCTACGGCGCCGACCAGGGGCTGATGGAGGCCATCGGCGACCCCTACACGCGCTTTGAAACGCCGCAGCGCAGCGCCATCAGCCGCCAAAATCTCGAAGGCACCTACGGCGGCATCGGCGTCTACTTCCGTTCCATCGACAAACGCCCCACGGTCACGGACCCCATCCCTGACACGCCCGCGGCGAAGGCCGGGATGCGCAGCGGCGACATCATCGCCGCCGTGGACGGCCACGACACGACCGGCCTGTCCGACGACGAGGTGATCGGCCTGATCCGGGGCAAGGAAGGCACCCATGTGCGGCTGAGCATCGTCCGCGCGGGGCAGCCGCCGTTCGACCTGGACCTGGTGCGTGCGGTGATTCAGGTGCCGCTGGTTACGACGACGATCCGGCCCGACGGCGTGGCGCTCATCGCCGTCAGCAGCTTCGGCAGCCCGACCACACCGCAACTGGACACGGCCATCCGCCAGGCGCAGGGAGCGGGCGCGAAGGGGCTGATCCTCGATCTGCGCAACAACGGCGGCGGCCTGGTCACGGTGGCCCAGCAGATGATCGGGCGCTTCGTGTCGCCGGAGGCGGGCAAGCGCTACAATGACACGGCGCTCTACTATGCGCGCGCCCGCGACGGCTCGAACGACGAGGCCGTGCCGATCATCCGCGACAAGGACGCCGCGACGGCCTACGACCTGCCGATGGTGGTCCTGATCAACGGCAGCACGGCCAGCGCCGCCGAGATCGTGGCCGGGGCGCTCGCGGATTACGGGCGGGCCACGCTCATCGGCACGCAAACCTTCGGCAAGGGGTCGATGCAGTATATCCACAACCTCTCGGACGGCTCCAGCGCGCGCATTACCGCCGCGCACTGGTTGACGCCCCGCAAACACGACATCAACCCGCGCCCGACGCCGACTGTGGATCCGCAGGCCACGCCCAACCCGCTGCCCACGTTAACGGCCCCGCCCGCCGCCGGCCCGCCCGCCGGTCCTACCGCGCCCGCGCCGGCACCCACCGCCGTTCCCGACCGCGGCATCACGCCCGACATCGTGGTGCCGCGCACCAACGACGACGTAGCCCAGCAGCGCGACCCGCAACTCGACCGCGCCGTGCAGTTCGTCCTGACCGGCAAGTAGCCCGCCGAGGCATCGCGCATGCGATCAGGGACGGCGCCTGACTCAGTAGTCTCGCAACCGGGATCTGTCATTCTGAGCGTAGCGAAGAATCTCCGTCTTGTAGCCCAAAGGACGAGACTCTTCGCTGCGCTCAGAGTGACAATTACTCTGTGAGAGTCTATCCAGGTGCCGCCCCATATTCAGGCACAGTCCCGATTATGCCCTTACGGCGCGTGGCGCGACGGGATCGCGGGCTGGACCATGGCGTCGGCGAAGAGGGCTTGCCACTCGGCATCACTCAGCGTGCGGTCCTTGTGGAAGATCCAGATCGGCGGGTGCGAAAACTCGATGAACGAGGGGTCGACCCAGCCGGCATCGTCGCGGATCTGGAAGCCGAACAGGCTGGGGTACGACGTAGCGATGTAGACGGGCGTGAAGCCGAGCCGCCCCTGGAAGAGCAGGTCATAGTAGCGGATCTGCACCGGGTAGCGCCAGGGCAGGTGCGGGGCGATGCGGGCGGCCTGGCTGGCGTCGATGATCAGGTAGTCGGCACTGTTGAGCCAGGCGCGCAGGGCAGCGGCGGCTGCCGGGCTGGACTGGTCGGCCAGCGGATCGAAGCGCATGAGTTGGTACTCGCGGGCGGGCGCCACATGGCCCGGCAGCGGCAGTGGCAGCACGTTCGCCGTGACCTCGATGCCCAGCGGCGTGCGGTAGGGCACATGGTCGTAGATCCAGCGCGATGCCTGCACCTGCGGGTGCGGGCGCTGGAACGTCGCGCTGATCGCCAGGGCGCCTAACCCCGCGGACAGCAGGAGTATGCCGAACACCACGCCCCGCCGCCCGGTCCCGGCGTTGCCCGCCCGCCGCTCGCCCATCTGCAGCGCCAAGGCTGTCGCGAAGAGGCAGAGGTAGGGCACGACCGGCAGCAGGTAGCGCACCCACTGCGTCTCGGCAAAGGCGATGGAGGCGAAATAAGCCAGGGCGCCCAGCAGCAACAGCCCCTCGGCCACCCGGCGCCCGCGCCAGGCGCGCGCCGCCATCAACCCGCCACCCGCCAGCCCGGCCAGCCCCACCAGCGGCCCGGCGCCCAGCAGCAG
>DASSGZ010000049.1:0-7403 GCA_035693165.1 Chloroflexia bacterium
TGGTACGAGATCCGCAACCCCAGCAGCAGCCCGGTGCTCTATCAGCAGGGCACTTATGCGCCGGACTCGCTGGCGCGCTGGCTGGGCAGCGCGGCCATGGACGGCGCGGGCGACATCGCGCTGGGGTTCAGCACCTCCAGCACCAAGTTCGCCCCGGCTGTGCGCTACGCGGGGCGGCTCGCCACCGATCCGCTGGGTACGCTGGCGCAGGGCGAGGGCACGATCATCGCCGCCACGGGCGTGGAAACGGGCACTACGCGCTGGGGCCACTACAGCCGCATCGCCATCGACCCGGTGGACGATTGCACCTTCTGGTACACCAACGAATATTTCGCCCATGACAGTTACGAGAACTGGAGCACGCGCATCGGCGCCTTCCGCTTCCCGACGTGCAGCGGCCCGCCGCCCACGCCGGTGCCCTCGGCCACCCCGGCGCCCACGCCGACTCTGGCGCCCGGCCAGCGCTTCACCGACGTGCCGCCGGGCGCGTTGTTCTACACCGAGATCAACTGGTGCGCCGCCGCAGGGATCATCGCGGGCTACGACAACGGCGACGGCACGCTCAGTTTCCGGCCCATTGCCGCCGCCACTCGCGCCCAGGTGAGCAAGATGCTGGCGCTGGCGGCGGGGTGGCCGCTCGACACCCGTGGCGGGCCGCACTTCACCGACGTGCCGCCGGGCAGCGTCTTCTACCCCTACATCGAGACGGCCTATAACCGCGGCGTGTTGAGCGGCTACAGCGACGGCACCTTCCGTCCGAGCAATGAGGTCACGCGCGCCCAGTTCGCCAAGTTGCTGGTCGGCACGCGCGGCTGGCCGATCACGACCACCGGCGGCCCGCACTTCCTCGACGTGCCGCCCGCCAATCCGTTCTACGGCTACGTGGAAACGGCGTTCGCCCACGGCATCATCAGCGGATATGCCGACAACACGTTCCGCCCCGTGGCGAGCATCACCCGCGGCCAGCTTGCCAAGATGATTTATCTCGCGTATACCCCATGATGCGCGCGGCCCTGGGCGAACAGATCCGGCCCAGGGCCGGCCCACCGGGGCGGGCGTCACTTCGAGGCTTCATGGGCCGGGCGTTGACACGGATGAACCCGGATGGTAAACTCAATCCACCGTGGACGGCGCCCCCGCGGGCCGGCGCGCCCGGCTCTCTGTGCGGCGCAGTACTGACTGCGACTAAGCCTTGCCGCCGCCTTGGTCGTCCTGTTCCAGCCGGAGAAACCCCTGGGGAGAGCATTCGCTATGTGGCGTGGGTGGTTCTTGCTCTTGCTACTCGGCCTGGCCCTGGCGGCGTGCGGCGACGAGCCACCCACGCCGACCCTGGTGCTGCCGCCCACGCCCACCGCCACCGAAACCACCGTGCCGACGCCCACCGCCACGATTGTGCCGCTGCCCACCATCGGCCCGGCGGTGACGGATACGCCGCTCCTGCCGGGGACCGCCTCCGACTCGACCGATACCACCCGCGCGCGCGCCGCCGCCACCATCGCCGCCGCCCGCACCGCGCAGGCCGCCGCCGTCGCCACCCTCGGCCTCGACATTCCCCGCCCGGTCGTGACCCTCGAACCGACGTTTACGCCGATCCGCTCCGCCACGCCGACGCCGAGCCACACGCCGACCTCCACCCGCACCGTGACGCCCACGCGCACGAGCACGCCCACCCGCGTCCCGACGGCCACCCGGACGCCCACGGCCACCCGTGCGCCGGCGACGGCCACGCCCGTCCCCGCGACGGCTACGCCGCTGCCGCCGCTGCCCAGCCCCACCGCCACGGCCACCCCACCGGAGGCGCCCGTGCCCGCCGAGCCGCCCACGGACACGCCGGTGCCACTGCTGTCGTCCTGGTTGCCGTGCCGCGGGCCGGCGGCTATCGGGGATGCGGCGCACGCGAAAAGGGGCTAGCACCGGCGCTAGCCCCTTGTATCTTTGCGGGTTGTTACTCGGCGGCGCCGAACTCGCGGGCGATGCGTTCCATGCCCTCGTGCAGCGTGACCTGTGGGTGCCAGCCCAGTTCGCGCACCACCTTCTCGCCGCTGGACGAACTGACCGGCCGCTTGCGGCTCAGCGCGCGCAGGGTGCGCGGGGTCAGGATGGTATACTTGCCGGTCAGGCGGGCAAACAGGTCGTTGCCCGCGGCCAGGACCTGGACCATCGGCAGCGGCAGGTGCCGCGGGCGCGTGCCCGCCATCGCGCAGTAGGCGCTCATGAACTCTTTATAGGTGGTCGATCCGTCGAAGATGTGGTAGATGCCGGTATGGGGCGCGCGGATGGCCGCGTTCACGGCGTCCACGGCGTTGTCTACGTACACATAGGAGAACATGAGGTGCCCGTCGCCGGGGATAATCAACTTGCCGGCCTGGGCGGCGTGGATCGGCTTGTTGGTCCAGTTGGCGGAACCGGGCCCGTAGACCCAGGCCAGGCGCAAAATCGTCAATTCCGGCGCGCCGGGGGCCGCGGCTTCCTCCTGGAGGGTCTGCTCCGCCGCGATCTTGGTATCGACATAGAGATCGCCCGACGGCACGAGCGGCGCGGACTCCACGACCTCACCGGTGGTGCCGGCGAAGACGGCCAGCGAACTGATGAAGATAAAGCGCCGCACCCCGGCCTGGGCGGCGGCGCGATACAGGGCGCGGGTGCCTTCGACCGCCACCGTCCAGGCCGTCAGGCGGTCGGTCATCAGCATATCGGCGGCGGCGTGGACCACCACGTCGCACCCGGCACACGCCGCGGCCAGGGCGGCGGGGTCGCGCAGGTCGCCAGGCACCAATTGGGCGCCCAGCACGGCCAGTTGCCGGACGGCGAGGCGATTGGGGTCGCGTACCAGGGCGTGGATGGCAACCTGTTCGCCGCCGGGCAACCCGGTGCTCGCCCAGCGCCGGGCCAGCGCCCCCCCGACGAACCCGGTCGCGCCGGTGAGCAAAATCGTGGTAACAGCCGGCGCCCCCACGGGGTGCGCCGGTGCAGAAAGGGGTAACATGTAGCAAGAACCTCCTGCGCGTGCCTTCTCCTCCGACTCCAGGCACGCAGGCCGTCCGCATCCTGCGGCACGGCGAGTGCAATCACGCTCTTTCAACGTCAGCGAGTCCAGCATACCAGGGGGTACGAACCGTCGCATCTCACTAAAGATTGGCTCTTATCTGCGCCTTTGGATGGAGATCCAAGGTGGCAAAGGACGGTCCGATGTGGTATGGTGAGGAAACGAGGCCGCTGGGCGCGGGTCGCGGTGGGGGCGCGTAGCAGGCGCCGGGAGACAGGCCGCATGACAGAGCAGTCAGGGGACGGCGATTTCGCCGGGGAACCCAGCCACACCGAGGACCGGATTAACTGGGCGCGGCGGCGCACGCACGCCCGCCAGCGCACGGCGGACTCCCGCCAGCGCCGCATCTCTTACAGCCTGGACACGCTACCGCCCGCGCGCCCGGCGCCCGGCGCATCCGCCGCGCCCTACGCCGGCCCCGGCGATCCACCCGCAAGCGCGGTGCGACCCCTGCCCACCCCCGGCCCCGCGGGCGTGCCGGATGGCGCTGACCCGCTCCCCACGCTGGACTCTGAGTGCTGACACAGGCAGCGATCAGTGGTCGGTGGTCAGTGATCAGACGTGTGCTAGGCACTGCTGCGCGAACGGCCGCCAGCCGTTCGGTCTAGCGATCCTAAAGATACGCTACCCGTCTCTCTCATCTCTCGTCTCTCGTACTCAGCAATGTGCCTGCGGCACCGCTGCGCGAACAGCACTCAGCACTTCGTCGAGCCGGCGGGCGGCCTCGCGGCGGGTGTAGTGGGCGGCGACGAAGGCGCGGCCCCGCGCGCCCATGGCGGCGGCCTCCGCCGGGTGGTCGCGTAGTTCGCGGATGGCGGCGGCCAGGGCGGCAGGGTCTTCGGGGGGCACGGCGATCCCGGCCTGCGCGGCGGCCAGCACGGCGGTCGCCTCGCCCGCGGGGGCGCTGAGTACCACCGGCGTGCCGCAGGCCAGGCCCTCGAACAGCTTCGACGGCAGCGCGCCCGCGAAGAGCGGATCGTCGCGCAGCGGCACGATGGCGCAGCCCGCCAGGCTGAGATAGCCGGCCATGGCGGCGCGCGGTTGCTCATCCAGCAGGCGCAGGTTGGTCAGGTGCCCGGCCACCTGGGCGGCGCGCACGGCGGCCTTGCGCGGCCCCTCGCCGACCAGCAACAGCACGATGTCCGGGTCATCCTGCAGCAGGCGCGCGGCGGCGACCAGAGTGTCCATGCCCTGGGCCACGCCGTGGATGCCCGCGTAGATCGCCACAAAGCGGTCGCCCAGGCCGAGCGATTGGCGCAGGGCCGCCGCCTCGGCGGGCGCGGGGTGGAACTGGTCCACGTTGGCGCCGTTGGGGATTAGGTAGATGCGTCCCGGACGGATGCCGCGGGCCCGCAGCCGCGCCGCGATGCCGCGCGTGACCACGACGATCTGCCGGGCCTGCCGGTAGCAGAAGCGCTCGACGTACTCGGCCAGGCGGATGGCCCGCGGGCTGGATAGCTCGCCCAGGGCCACGGCGCTTTCCGGCCACAGGTCGCGCACCTCGAACACCAGGCGCGTGCGCAGCAGGATGCTGAGAATGGCCCCGGCCAGCCCGGCGAACAGCGGCGGCGAGGTGGCGTAGATCACGTCGTAGCGGCGGCGCAGGCGCAGGCCCACCACCAGCCCGGCCAGGATCGCCATGACCATATAGCTGAGGTAGAACAGCATCCGCTGCCGGAAACCTTTGTGGGGCGAGGTGATCACCCAGAGGCGGATCACGTCGATGCCGTCCAGGGGGCGGCGCTCCCAGAGCTTGCCGCGATAGGCGGGCGGGATGATGCCCGACGGGTGGTTGGGGATCTCGGCCAGCATCGTCACCTGGTGCCCGGCCTGGACGAGGTAGCAGGCCATTTCGTGGGCGCGCGTCTGGGTGGCCCCGACTTCCGGCGGGAAATACTGGCTGAGGTAGAGAACCCGCATACTCAGCCGGCGGGTTCGGCGGCGGCGGTTCGGCAGTGGTCGATGAAGCCCTGCAGCGTCTCCAGCACTCCCTGGTAATGATCGGCGGTGACCAGCAAGTGGTCGGTGGAGTAGCCGCTGGCGACCAGCAGCGAGGCGCCCTGCGCGGCGCACAGGCGCGCGATCTGCTCCAGGTAGCCGTACACGTCGAGCGGGATGCTGATGTCGAGCGTGATCAGCATCCAGGGCACGTCGACCGTGGCGGCGGGGAAGCGCGTGCTGATGCGCTCCCAGAGATCGCGCGGCGCGATCAGCGTCACTTCCGCCGGTTCGCGGACAATGGTCTGGAAGCGCATATCGTGCAGCGGGGCGAGGGCGGCCAGCACCTCGTAATACGAGCGCGGCGGCAGGCTGACCAGCGCGAACTCGGTTTCCGGATAGGTGAGCAACTGGGTGGCGGCAAAGACCTGGCGGACTTCCGGCCGGACCGACTCATCGTCCATAGGTGGCTCCTGGGGTGGCCCTGTGCATCGACCCGGCACGCGGGGCGCGCTCCTCCGGCTCCACGGTGGGTGCCTCGCTGCCGGAGCCTTCGATAAACTGCTTGAACCAGACATGGGTGTTGACCAGCATCCAGAGCGTGCGGCTGTGATCGGCACGCCGGGCGGCATGCTCATCCAGCAGGGCCGTCACTGCGTCGGGGTGGAAGAGCCCGCGCGCCCGCGCCGCCGGGCCGAGCAACTGTTCGCGCAGCCAGGGGTGCAACGGCCCGGCAAACCAGGGGCTGATGGGCGTTGGGAAGCCCTTCTTGTCGCGGCGCGCCGCCACGCTGGGCGGCAACAGGTCGGCCACGGCCTGGCGCAGAATGTGTTTGGTCTCCAGGCGGCGCAGTTTGAGGTGCGGTGGGATGCGCATCGCCAGCTCGACCAGCCGGTAGTCGAGCAGCGGCACGCGCGACTCCAGCGACCAGGCCATGCTCATGCGGTCCTCGACCTGGAGCAGGGCGGGCAGGTAGTGGCGGAGGTCGAAGGCCAGCGCCTCGCCCAGCGGCGACCGATGGCCCACACTGTAGCCGCCGGACGCCGCGTCCTGCTCCAGGTGATGCAGGGTGGGGCCGAACACGGCGGGCACGGCGCTTGCGCTGTCGGGCCGCAGGCGCCCGCGCCGCCCGCTGCGCAACGCCGCCAGCCCGGCCCGGCGCAAGGCGGGCCGCCCCAGCAGGCGCAGCCCGTCGCCCAGCAGCGCGCCCACCATCTCCGGGGCCGGTTTGCGCCGCACCTCCGCGATCAGGCTGCGGAAATAGGACGGCAGGTAGCCGTAGTAGCCGCCGAAAAGCTCGTCGCCGCCCTGCCCGCCGTTGACCACGATCACGCCGCTGGCGCGGGTGAGCTTGCAGACGAAATACTGCGGGAAGGCGCCGGGGCCGGCCACCGGCTCGTCCAGGTGCCAGACCAGGCGCGGCAGCGTGGCGGGCAGGTCTTGCCAGGTGGGCACGGTTTCGTGGTGCTCGGTACCGTAGCGCCCGGCCACGGCGGCGATATAGCCCCGCTCGTCGTACTCCGGGCCCTCGTCGAACGCGCCGGAGAAGGTCTTCAACTGCGCCGGGGCGACCTGGCGGCTCAGCAGCCCCACGATGGCCGAGCTATCGACGCCGCCGCTGAGATGGGCGCCGAGCGGCACATCGCTGCGCAGGCAGAGGCGCACGCTGTCTTCGAGTAGCGCGCGCACCTCCTCGACATAGTCGGCTTCGTCGCGGCCCGGTCCGTCTTCATAGGCCGGCAGATCCCAGTAGCGCCGGATCTGCATGCCGCGCCGGTCCACCAGCATGAACTCGCCCGGCTGGAGCCGCCGGATGTTTTTGAACCAGGTCTGGTCGCCGCTGGTATACATGGCCCGCCAGTAGTCGGCGATGGCCGTGCCGTTGGGTTCCGCATTGATCGCCGGGTGGCAGAGCAGAGCCTTGATCTCGGAAGCGAAGACCAGACGGCGCCCGTCCCACCAGTAGTAGAGCGGCTTGATGCCCAGGCGGTCGCGGGCCAGGAAGAGCCGGCGGCGCGCCCGGTCCCAGATGGCGAAGGCGAACATGCCGTTCAGGTGGGCCAGGCAATCGACGCCCCAGGCAGCATAGCTCGCCAGCAGCGCCTCGCTGTCCGAGCGCGAGCGGAAGCGCTGCCCGCGCACCTCCAGCTCCTGCATCAGCTCGACATAATTGTAGATCTCGCCGTTGAACACCAGCCAGTGGTCGCCGTCGGTGGACCCCATGGGCTGGAAAGCGGCTTCGGAGAGGTCGATAATGTGGAGGGCGCGGTGCGCCAGCCCGACCGGGCCGTCCAGGTAGAAGCCGTCGCCGTCCGGCCCGCGATGGGCCAGCGTCCCGGCCATCCGCTCCAGCAGGGCGGCATCGGCCGGCACCCCGCCGCGATCATAGACTCCCGCAATTCCGCACATGCGGTTATTA
>DASSGZ010000050.1:0-9390 GCA_035693165.1 Chloroflexia bacterium
GTGACCGGCCTTGGCTTCATCTTCGGCTACCTGGAGGTGGTCGCCAGCGCCGACTTCTACATGCGCTTCCTCGACGGCCTGGCCGCCGTGAAGCCGGAAGACGTGCAGCGCGTGGTCCGCACCTATCTGAACGCCAACAACCGCACCGTGGGCTGGTTCGTCCCGCAGGAGGACGACTCGGCCACGACGCCAGAGACCCCGGCGGAAGCGGCGCCTGCAGTTTAGGCGCCTTGTTTGATAGAAAGCGCGGCCCCCGCTGCGGTAGCTATCCGCAACGGGGGCCTTGTTATGCGCGCTTACTCACCGGTGCCCACCATAACTTGCTTCTCCGTGACCTGGTAGTGGCTGGCGGCCACGTAGGTGTCGATCACCTGGCCGTCCTGCACCACTTCGCGGGTGATGGTCGCGTCGAAGCCGTCGTGCGGGTTGCGGGCCACTTCTTGCTGCCCGCGCGGCAGGCTTGGCTCGTCGAAGTAGGAGACGGTGCTAAGCGCGGGCTGAAAGTTGCTGATCGCATAGTCGCGCACGCGCACCTGCCAGTTGGGCTTCGTGCCGATGAGCTGGATATGCAGCGTGCCGTCTGCCGTCCAGGCTTTGATCCGTAAGGGCGCCCCGGTCGTGTTGCGGAAGCGCATGTCGCCCACCGTGGCGTCGAGGCCCTTGTAGCTTTGCCCGGCGACCTCCATCGTATACATGCTGATCCAGTAGGGGTGGTTGTGCCGCTCGACAATCGGCAGCCCGGCCCAGAAACTGGTCTGGAACAGCGTCGTCGCCACGATGCAGAGGCCGCCACCGGGGGCCAGCAGCGTGCGGTCGCCGATGATCGTATAGGATGGCGCGTACTCCCGCCCGTCGTAGACCCAGGCGTCGTGCGAGAAGATCGCGCCGGGCAGGGCCACCGCACCGTCGAGCGCCAGCGCGCCCTGCTCGACGTTCTGGATCGTCGCTGCGTCGTCGTCCCCGTAGTAGATCTGGCCCTCGCCCACGATGTCCGTGCCGAAGGTGGGCACCCGGTCGCTGGTCCACTCCGGTGCCACGGAGTTCACCGGCAGCGGCACATCCACGCCGTGCCCGCCCTCCAACGCCGCCGCCAGTTGCGCGACTGCTGCCTCCACGTCGAGCGCCCGGCCCGGATGGGATTCCACCACGACCTCGGCGCGGCTCGTGGCCCCGTTCCAGTGGAAGGCGGCGCGTTGCGCGGGCTGGTCCACATCTTTGGCGAGGCGCTGCACCAGGGCGCGGACCGCCGCCCGATCCACGACCAGGCGGCCTGTTGCGTCCGGCGCCACCAGCGCCTGCACCTCATTCCAGGCCAGCGTCGTGGCCTGGCCGTCCATCACCACGCGAAAGGGCGGGCCATCCAGGTCCAGCGCGGCAGGCGCCAAGGTGGCCGTGGGCAGCACCGGCGCCGGAGTTGCCGTGGCGGCGGGCGGGGGCGTGGCCGTGGCCGGGATCGCCGTGGCCGGCGCCAGTGTTGGGGGTGCCGGGATGCCGGCGGGCAGGCCCGCGTCGCCGGACCCCCACAGGTCGACGCGCACGGTGTAGCCCGCGGTCAACAGCGCGAGCAGCGCGCCCATCAGCAGCGCCGCCAGTCCCAGTGTGAACAGGCCCATAAGTTTCATGGGACGGATGGTCGTCATCGGAAAAACACGCTCGCTCTCAGATCGATCGATAAAGCCGGGTGCCGCCTGTGCGCCAACGCCGCGCAGGTTCGTGTTGCGTACAAGTTGTTCTATTGATCAGACGTGGAATGGCGTGGTGCGGTTCCGGGGTTACGGGCTAGCGTTGTGCGATCCGGTAGGAGACGGTGAGACTGGTCCAGTCGCGCCCGGCATCCGTACGCAGCGCGGGCACGGCGGCGCCGCGCGGCGGGAGAGGTTCGGCGGCGCGCGTGGGCGTGGTGGGGATGGGCGGCTGTTGCAGGCCGCGCAGGTCGATTTCAGCGGTGGCGATGAACAGCTTGAGCCAGTCGCGGGCGGGGCCGGGACCGGGCGGCGCCGGTGGGACTTCCAGGCGGAAGTAGTTCTCGCCACCGGGCGGCGGCCACTGCTGGCCGGGGGCCAGGGTTTCCTGACTGCCGGGCGGCGGGTAGAGTTGCGTCACCGAGCCGTCGGCGGCGAAGCGGAACAGGACGAAGTAGAGCGCTCCGGACGCCGGTGCCTCTTTAGCGGCAGGCGGGGCCGGGATCTGGTAGGTGAAGACAATATTATAGGAAGCACCGGGCCGCAGCACCGGTTCGCTGGCCGGGTCCGGTGCGCCGCCCACCGGCACCAGCCGCATGGTGAGCAGCCCGTTGATGCCGCTGGCGGGATTGGCGCGCGCTAGCCCGTCGCGGAAGGCAGCAAGGGCCGCCAGGCGGCTCGCGGCGGGGCCCGCCAGTGTGTCCACCGGCACCGCGAACCCCGGCCCGCTCAGCGGCGCGAGGGCCGGCAGCGGGTGCCCATCCGGCGCGGTGGCCGTGACCGTGAAGGCGATGCCGGTTACTTCGATGGCGACGACGGCGTCGGGGGCGGGATCGGTGGGCGCGACCAACTGCAACAGAGGCTGCCCGGCGACGGCGGCGGTTAGAGCTTGCACGGCGTCAGGTGATGCCCCGGCAGTTGGCCGGACGGCCACGCGCAACTGCCGCCCCGGATAGGCGGGCCGGATGACCAGGGCGCGGGCCTGCGCCAGGGGATTGGATAGAACGCCGGCGAAAATAGCCTCGGCGCGCAGGGGGAAGACGCGGGCCACGGTGGCCGTGCCGACCGGCGCCTCCTGGCCTAGCGCGACCCCGGCTGCGGCTGCCGGGGCGGGGTAGACCTGGATCACCGCGCCGGGCGCCAGGCCGCGTTCACTCCCGGCGGCCAGCGTGACCGTGTTCCCGGCGATGCCGGCCACCGGCAGCCAATCGACCGGGCGCGTACTGCCGCCGAAGACCTGCCGGTCCAGCGGCCCCTCGCCCTGCGGGTGCTGCGTCGCCTGCTCGGTGCCCACCTGGTCGCGCAGGAAGGTCAAGATGTCCTCGTAGGTGGCGGTGGGGCCGTGGCACAGCGCGCGCAGCAGGAAGTAGGTGAACAGCCCCTGCGCCTGGCCCACCAGCGGTTGCTCCTCCGCCCAGACGGCATCGGACGGCGCGACCCGGAACTCGTAGGCCACTTCATCGGCGCGGCAGGCGGCCAGGAAGACATAGCGCGGGCTGTCGCCGATGACGCTGCGCGCGGTGCGCGGCGGTGCGGGCGGCGCCGCTGCCGCCGCCTCGGCGCGGGCTGCCGCGGGGGCCAGGGTGCCGCCGGCGAGGGGCCGGTTGTACTCGACCTGGCGGGGGGCCAGCCCGGTAAGCGGATCGGCCCGCGTGCCCGTGGCCGCGTGGCAGCAGTCGAAGATGATCGTCAGGTGGCCGGTTTTGGCGGCGAGGCGGGCCACGTAGTTGTGCAGCTCGTCGTCGATCAGGTCGCCCTGCGGCGGGGCCGGGGCCGCCGGGTCGCGGGCGTCATACGGCACAATGGCCTCGTCATAGCGGTCGGGTTCGTCGCCGTTCAGGTCGGGCCACTGGCTGCCGTGGCCCGAATAGTAGACCAGCACCATGTCGTCCGGCTGCGTGGCGTCGATCAGCAGTTGCAGCGCCAGCCGGATGTTGGCGCCAGTCGCCAGCCGGTCGGGTGGGGTGTCCGGCTCGGAGAGCAGCGTAGCGATGTCCCCGGCGGGGAAACCGAAGACCGTCTCCAGCACGCCGCGCAGCGCCGCCACGTCGTTGGCCGGGCCGTGCAGGTCGAACGGCGCCTGGTACGCCGCCGCCCAGCGGTAGCGCGTCACACCGATCAGCAGGGCGCGCTTGCACACCGGGGTGCTCTCAGGCATGGCGCATCCTTCGTAGCCACAGCCACACTGAGAGACTGGTATTCACCTCGTCCACGAATTTAGTCCTCGGTCCCCAGGTGAGGCCGACCACGCAGGTAGAGGAATAGAAAGATGAGCACTCCGGCGACGGCCCAGATCAGGAACCAGATCAGATATGCGTCAAGCACGGCGAAGGCCAGAAACAGCAAGGCTGCGGCAACCATGTACGTCGCCGGCATGAACATCCAGTACCAGATACGCTTCATATTCTGATAGAGTATCCATGTGTCGGAACTTGGCGGTCGTCGTACCAGCCAGTCTGGCTGCTGCCCTCCGGTGATCCGGTCCTGCAAATCCCATCCTGTCCTTGTGACAAGGCTTCGTAGCGGGGGGGTCGCTTGCGAACGGACGACTGGTTTGTGCTGCTGCGTATTACAGGTACAGTTTGTATCACCGGCCTGGTCAGTCGCTTGCGGGCGGTTGTGGAGAACGTTTCCCACCTCATCGGCTGCATCGTTGGTATCACCGGCCCGGTCAGTCGCTTGCGGGCGGGCACGTGGTTTTTGCTGCTCCCAGAAGCGCTTGGGCATCAGCAGCCGGTCGTAGCAGTACATTGTCGCCATGTATAGAGCCAGGGCCAACAGCAGGAGGCCGGTTGCGATATAGAGCGCCAACGAGCGACCGGTGAGCATAGGGGTGGTCAGCTTGCCTAGCTTTTCGGGGTCGAAGAACAGGGCAAATGACGGCAGAATCAAGCCCCCCAGCACGGTCGCGAGTTGCATTTTGGATCGGATCTTTTCCAACAGTGCCCTGCTGGCCGCCTTATCGGTGGGTGCGATTGACCAACGCAGCCGCCCTTGATGTTTGCTCAGTCGCTCTTTGTCCGTTTCGATACATAGAATCTCGGCGTTATTAATCGGATGCGCTGTGCCCGTCAGATCCTCTGCAATCCAGCCCAGTTGGGGTTGATGCCCGACCAGCATGATCGCATCACATTCCTCCTGGGCGCACATGATGAACTTGGTTAGACACTTGATCAGATTATTATAACCTTTGCCCGGTTCATAGCTTCCCCCTCTATCCGGGGTCGGATCCAGGTTGGGATAGTATTCGAATTGTATATTTCCTGAGCCGCCGGAGAGTAGCTTATCGCGTATGATTAATGCGGTATCTCGAGCGCGATAGTCCTTTCCATACCAGATTTGCGTAATCTTCGGGCAATCTTTTGTCGGCAGTTGCTTGGTAGCCGCCTGGAGCGCCTCTGCTACTTCGTTCGCCGACTCTCGCTGCCTGTAATGCCGGACAAGAAGCACAAACACCTTTGCCGGCTTTTTCGGTTCCGGCTTTTTCGGCGACTGTGGATTGGTCATGAGACAAGTACCTCCACAGAATCTGATTGTTTGTCGCTAGCAGGCAATGGGCAACAGGATGAGGAGACCAACGTAGTCCAAGGATGCCTTCGGCGCTTGCCTCTTAGTCCGGCCCCGATGGAAAACCATCAGCAGCGCATACCAGTCGCTCAGAGCAGCACCACCTGGCGCGACTCCGCCGAGTCCAGCGCCCGCATGATGATCTCGAAGTCGCGCAACGCCTCGGCAAGCGGCACGCGAGTGGGCCGGCCCTCGCGCACGGCGGCGTAGAAGTCCTGGAACTCGCCGTAATAGCCGCCCGCGTCTTCCTCGGGCGGGGTGAAGACCTCGGCGACTTCCTGCCCATTCGGGTCTCCCTCGGCGGGGCGCAACAGGCGCGTCTCTTTGTTCGTCACCACGATGCTGCCCTCGGTACCGAAGACACGGAACTCGGGCCGCGGGTCGCTCGACGCCTTGGCCGCGCCGGATAAAATCAGGCTGCCGAGGGCGCCGTTGCGGAAGCGCAGGTTCAGGACCATCGTGTCCTCGCCCGCCATAACCGGGTGGACATCCTTTGTGAACGCCTGGAGTTGTTCGACCTCGCCGCCAAGCTCACGCAGTCCGGCCGCGTTGTGGACGCCCCCGTCGGTGAGCACGTCGCCGCGATACTGGCTGTCCTGCCGCCAGGGCGTACTGCCAAAGCCGCTGCCGGGGTCAGTCCAGGAGACGCCCTCGCCGGCGACCAGGAAGACCTGGCCGATGCGCCCGGCGGCGATCCATTCCCTGGCCTGCACGATGCCGGGGCGGTAGTGATAATTTTCGGCGATGCCCACGACGACGGGCACGCCTTCCAGCGCCTGCACCAGTGCCTGGGCCTGGGGCAGCGACGCGGCCAGCGGCTTCTCGCAGATCACATGCTTGCCGGCGCGCGCCGCCTCGGTGATCATCTGCGCGTTCAGATGGATGGGCAGCGAAATGAGCACGGCTTCGACCCGCGGATTCGCCAGCAGGTCCCGGTAGTCGATGGTCGTGGGCGCGCCGCCCACCATCTCGGCGGTCGCCGTCGCCGCATCCCGGTCCACATCACAGATCTGGGTGATCGTATACTCTTTAGAGAGGCGACGCAGGGACGGCCAGTGCAGCCATTTGACGGCCAGCCCCGCGCCCAAAATACCCAGGCGAATCGGGTCGGCAGAATTGAGATCTTTTTTCATCGAATTTCCGTGTACCTCTTGACAACAGGTAGGAGGTATGCTATAATTCATTCCCGCCATATGTCCATAAGACTACACAAGGCACAATAATCCAGCAGTTGTGCTACGCAGCGCGTAGGCACAGGTTGGGTTGTTGTGTCTTATCGGCTTGTGTGCGAGAATGGCGGCCGGGCTCAGGCGTTCTCACCTGGCTTCGGAAGCACGTTGAGCAATTGAATAGCGATTTGCTTGATAGGCTCCGCGCCGGCGGCTGACCATGGCCGCGGCGCTCCCTTCGATGCTGCAGGAAGCCCCAGTTCCATGGTTCTCTTATCCAACTCCGGCCCGATTGGCTCATTATAGTCCGCTTCGGGTCCTTTGTCTAGCGTTCCGCTAGCGTCTCGATCCTTTTTGCCGGTTGCCGGGGATGTACACTCCGGCACACCATCCCGCACTCCCAAGGAGGGAATTTAATGGTCTTGACGAACCCGCAACCCGCCACGTCTGCCCGCCCGGACCACGGCGTCCTGCAGCCGGGGGAACTGCCCTACGGCCACACCCAACTGGCCGAATACACGGCCCCCGAACGCCAGAACTTCGGGCACATTCCCGGCGTCATGCCGATGCCCAACCTGACCCAGATCCAGCTCGACTCCTTCAACTGGTTCATCAACGAAGGGCTGAAGGAACTCTTCGAGGAGATTTCGCCGATTCAGGACTTCACGGGCAAGAACCTGGAACTGCGTTTCCTGGATTACCATTTCGGCACGCCGCGTTATGACGTGTTTCAGTGCCGGCAGCGCGACATGACCTATGGCGCGCCGCTGCGCGTCCGCGTCCAACTACTGATCAAAGAGACCGGCGAGATCAAAGAGTCCGAGATTTTCATGGGCGATTTCCCGCTCATGACTGAAACCGGTACCTTTGTGATCAATGGCGCCGAGCGCGTGGTGGTTTCGCAGCTCGTGCGCTCGCCGGGAGTCTATTTCACCGCGACCGAAGACCCGGCCACGGGCCGC
This sequence comes from Chloroflexia bacterium, assembly GCA_035693165.1. GTDB lineage: Bacteria > Chloroflexota > Chloroflexia > QHBQ01 > JAICKM01 > JAICKM01. The sequence continues at coordinate 7,381 of DASSGZ010000050.1, forward strand.
AAGATGTTCGCGGCCAAGCTGATCCCCAATCGCGGCGCCTGGCTCGAATTTGAGACCTCCAACAAAGATCTCCTATCCGTCAAGGTCGACCGGAAGCGGAAAATTCCGGTGACGATCTTGCTGCGGGCGATTGGCTATGCCCAGGACGAGCAGATCGAAGAGCTGTTCGCCGCGGTCAACACCAACCCCGATCACAACTATATTCGCGCGACCATTGATAAGGATACGACGCACACCGAGGAAGAGGCGATCATCGACCTTTACAAGCGCCTGCGCCCCGGCGACCCGCCGACCCTCGACAACGCGAAGAACCTGCTCAATTCGCTGCTGTTCAACCCGCGCCGCTATGACCTGGCGAAGGTGGGCCGCTACAAGCTGAACAAGCGCCTGGGCCTCGACGTGTCGCTCGCCACCCGCGTGCTGACCAAAGAGGACCTGGTGCAGATCGTGGCGACGATGATCCGGCTCAACAACGAGCAGGGCCGCGCCGACGACATCGACCACCTGGGCAACCGCCGCGTGCGCGCCGTGGGCGAACTGATCCAGACGCAGTTCCGCATCGGCCTGCTGCGCATGGAGCGCGTGATCAAGGAGCGTATGTCGATCCAGGATCCCGAATCCGTCGCGCCCAACGGGCTGATCAACATCCGCCCGGTGGTGGCCGCCATGCGCGAGTTCTTCGGCGGGTCGCAGTTGAGCCAGTTCATGGACCAGACCAACCCGCTCAGCGAGTTGACGCACAAGCGGCGCCTGTCGGCGCTCGGCCCCGGCGGCTTGAGCCGCGACCGGGCGGGCTTCGACGTGCGCGACGTGCACAACTCGCACTACGGGCGCATCTGCCCCATCGAGACGCCGGAAGGCCCGAACATCGGCCTCATCGGCTCGCTGGCCACCTATGCCAAAATCAACGACTTTGGCTTTATCGAGACGCCGTACCGTCAGGTGCTGAACGCCGTCGATAATACGCCGGAGCAGTTGGTGGGCCGCCTGCTACGCGAGAACGTCACCGACCCGGCGACGGGTGAAGTGGTGGCCCAGGCGGGCACCCGCGTGGACCTGCCGCTGGCCGAGCGCATCGCCCAGGTCGGCGTGACCCGCATCAAGATCGCACCTTTCGTGTCGAGTGAGATCAAGTATCTCTCCGCCGACGTGGAAGATAACTATGTGATTGTTCAGGCGAACGCGCGGCTCGACGAGCACGGCGAGTTCGTCGATGAGCGCGTGTCGGTGCGCTACAGCCAGGAGTTCCTGTCGGAGCCGGTCGAGCGCGTCGATTACATGGACGTGTCGCCCAAGCAGGTGGTATCAGTCGCCACGGCGCTGATCCCGTTCCTGGAGCACGACGACGCGAACCGCGCCCTGATGGGCGCCAATATGCAGCGCCAGGCCGTGCCCCTGCTCGTGCCCCAGGCGCCCATCGTCGGCACGGGGGTCGAGGGCCAGGCGGCCCAGGACTCCGGCCAGGTGGTGCTGACCCGCGTGGACGGCGAAGTCGCCGCGGTCGAGGCGGCGCAGGTGGTCATCCGCGACGACGCGGGCGAGGTGCACGAGTACCCGTTGCAGAAGTTCGTGCGCTCCAACCAGGACACCTGCATCAACCAGCGCCCCAGCGTGGAATTGGGCCAGCGGGTGAAGGCCGGCGACGTGATCGCCGACAGCTCCTCGACCGAGAAGGGCGAATTGGCGCTGGGCCGCAACATCCTGGTGGCGTTCATGAGCTGGGAGGGCGGCAACTTCGAGGACGCCATCCTCGTCTCGGAGCGCCTGGTGCAGGAGGACGTATTTACCAGTATCCATATTGAAAAGCACGAGACCGAAGCCCGCGATACCAAGCTGGGGCCGGAGGAGATCACGCGCGACATCCCGAATGTCGGCGAGGATAGCCTCAAGGACCTCGACGAGCGCGGCATCGTCTTCGTCGGCGCCGAAGTCACCGCCAACGATATCCTCGTCGGCAAAATCACGCCGAAAGGCGAGACCGAACTCAGCGCCGAGGAACGCCTGCTACGC
>DASSGZ010000051.1:0-9152 GCA_035693165.1 Chloroflexia bacterium
AACTTGCAGCAGACCGGGTCGTTCAAGCCGCGCGGCGTGCTGACCAAGATCGCGGCGCTGAGCGCCGAGGAGAAGGAGCGCGGCCTGGTGACGATTTCGGCGGGCAACCATGCTCAGGCGCTGGCCTACGCGGCGCGGGCCGCCGGGGTGCGCTGCACCGTGGTCATGCCCGCCGACGCGCCTGCGACCAAAATCGCCAACACGCGGGCCTATGGCGCCACGGTCATCCTGCACCCGGATCGGGTGACGCTGCTGGACCGCTGCCGGCAGGAGCAGGAAGCCCACGGCTACGTCTACGCCCCGCCCTTCGACGACCCGCAGGTCATCGCCGGGCAGGGCACCGTCGGCCTGGAGATCGTGGAGGACCTGCCGGACGTGGCGGCGGTCGTCGTGCCCATCGGCGGGGGCGGGCTGATCGCCGGGGTGGCCGTCGCAGTGCGCGGCCTGCGGCCCGAGGCGCTGATCTACGGCGTCGAACCCGAGGGTGCGCCCGGCATGGCCCGCAGCCTGGCCGAAGGGCACGCCGTCCATCTCGACAAGATCAGCACGATTGCCGACGGGCTGGCCGCGCCGTTCGCCGGGGAGCTGAACTACGCCATCGTGCGCGATATGGTCCACCAGGTCGTCCTGCTCTCGGACGAGGAAATCGCCGCCGCCATTCCCCCGCTGATGGAGTGGGCCAAGGTGGTGCCGGAGCCGGGCGGCGCGGCGGCCCTGGCCGGGCTGCTGGCCGGCAAGCTCGACCTGCCCGCCGAGGGGCCGGTGGTGGCGATTGTCAGCGGCGGCAACGTCGATCTCAGCCGCCTGCGCGGGTTCCTGCCCTCATGAGCATCGGCGTAGCCAACTGGCACAACCTGTGCTTCTACGGGAGCGGAGGATGTATATGATCGCTGCAACGCCAGGACAGGTGCTGGGCGGGCGCTACCGGCTGGAGCGCCTCCTGGGGGCGGGCACCGTCGCGCTGGTCTATGAGGCCCGCGACGAGCAATTGGAGCGCCAGGTCGCCGTGAAGATTCTGCGGCCCGAGTGGGCGCAGGACCCGCTGACCGCCGCCGCGTTCGAGCGCGAGGCGCAGGCCGGCGCCGGTCTCCATCACCCCCACCTGGCCCAGATTTACGACGCGGGCACGGCGGACGGCGCGCCCTACATCGTCATGGAGCGCGTGCCCGGCGCCCCGCTCGATTCCGACCGGCGGCTGGCGCCCGCGCAGGCGGTGGACCTGGGCGCACAGATCGCCGGGGCGCTGGCCTTCGTGCATGACCACGGGCTGCTGCATTGCGACATCAAGCCCGCCAACCTGCTGGTGGACCCGGCGGGGCAGGTCAAGCTGGTGAACTTCGGCGTGGCCTGCCCGGTGGACGATGTGGACGATGCGGAGGCGCCACCCGCCGCCCCTGACCGCGAGGCCATGGGCACGACATTGCAGTTGCCGGCGGCGCACGCCAGTCCGGGCATGTTGCCCTACCTGGCGCCGGAGCGGCTGGTGGGCGGGCCGCCCAGCGCCGCCGCCGATGTCTACAGCCTGGGCGCGATCCTCTATACCGTGCTGGCCGGGCGCCCGCCCTTCCCGGGCACCACCGCCGACGCGATCGCCGGGGCCCAGCGCGCCGGGGCACCGCCCGCCCTGCGCGACCTGAACCCCGCCGTGCCGCCCGCGCTGGAGGCCGCCGTGGCCCGCGCCGTGGCCGTCGACCCGGCGCAACGCTTTGCCACGGCGCGCGACATGGAAGCCGCGCTGGAGGCCGTTCGCGCGCAGAGCCGGGCGCACACCGCCGCCGTGGCCGCGCCGCCGCCGGTGACCTTCGCGCCGTCCGACGTGACCGTCGCCACCCCGGTGCCGCCCAATGCGGAAAAGACGGTGGCGAATGCGGTGCCGCCGTCCAGCACCCCACAGCCCGCTGCGCCACCTAACGCCGCCGCCACGGCGCCCGCGCCCTATAGCCCTGTGCTCACGCCGGAGCGGCCCCTGGCGCCGCCCACCGGGGCGAAGCGAGTGCCCCGGTGGATACCGCCGGTCGCCGCGGTGGCGCTGCTGCTGGCGCTGCTGGTCGCGGGCCTGGCGCTTGGCGGGCGCGGGCAGCCGCCCACCCAGGCCGCCGCCCCGGCGCCCGCGACGGCGCCGGCGGAACCGCCGGCGCCGCAGTTCATGGGCCTGACGCTGGACGAGGCCCGCGCCGCCGCCCAGCAGGACGGCTGGACCCTGGTCGAAGCGCCCGCGGTCTACAACAACTCGGTGCGCGCCGGGCTGATCCTGGCCCAGCAGCCGGATGCGGGCACGTCGCTGCCCCCCGGCGCGCCCATCACCGTCACCGCCAGCCTGGGCGCCCAACCGGCCGCCGCCACCGCCCCGCCCGCCGTGAACAACAACCCGACCCCGGCCCCGCCCGCCGCGGGCGGCAACGGCAACAGCAACGGCGACAAGGACAAAGGGGGCGGGAACGACAAGGGGAAGGGCGACGACAAGGGCAAAGGCAACGACAAGAAGAAATAGCCGGGGCAGCGGATGCGCGAGCGGGGTGGCGGGAATGCCACCCCGCTCGGCATTTAGTAGACAGCCATTGTTATTTTGCGGTGTAGGGGCCGGTTTCAAACCGGCCTGCCGCCACATGTACGGGCCTCGACTGCAAACCGGCCTGGCCGCCCACCAGAATCAGGGTGGCTGGCTACTAAGCGGCGGTGAGCGGCTGGCAGCGGGGGCAGAAATGCGTGCCCCGCCCGCCGACCACGATGCGCTCAATCGGCGTGCCGCAGCGCGCGCACGGCTGCCCGGTCTGCCCATAGGCAAAGAGTTGTTCCTGGTTGCCGCCTTTTTCGCCCCGCGCGTCGCGGTAGTCCGAGAGCGTGGTGCCGCGGTTGGTGATGCCCTGCTGGAGCACCGTACGCACCGCCTCATAGAGCCGCGCCGTCTCCTCATCGGTCAGCGTGTGGATCGCGCGCTGGGGATGCAGCCGGCTGCGGAACAGGGCCTCGTCGGCGTAGATGTTGCCGAGACCCGCCAGCACCCGCTGGTCGAGCAGCGTGGGCTTCAGCCGGCCCCGCCGCCCGCGCAGCAGCGCCTGGAAGCGGTCCAGCGTGAAATCGTCGGGCAGCGGTTCGGGGCCGAGCGCGTCGAGGAACTCCGGCACCTCCGGCGGCGCCAGCAACCGCACCCGCCCGAACTTGCGCGCGTCGGTGAAATGCAACTGGCCGCCCCCGGCCAGGTCGAAGATCAGGCGGGTTGCCTTGGCGGGCGGGGCCGGGGCGTCCCGGTAGACCAGGCCGCCGGTCATGCGCAGGTGGACGGTGAGCACCCGCCCGCTGCCCAGGGTGAGCAGGATATACTTGGCGCGCCGCCCCACGTCCACGATCTCTTCCCCGGCCAGCGTGGCGCAAAAAGCCTGCGGGTCGTAGCCGGCCAGGGTGGGCGGCCAGTCGCAATGGCTCACCGCGCGGATCGTCTGCCCCTGCAACAGCGGGCGCAGCCCCACGACAATCGTTTCTACTTCGGGTAATTCAGGCATTGGCTATCGATCCACCTTCGTGCAGTATACGAGGCCGCCGCGCGGCCCCCGCCGGATTATACCATACCGCTGGTCGCCCGGCCCGCTTTTGCGCCGGAAGCGCACAATCCCGGCCCCTCTCCGGGGCGGAGAGGGGCGTCGTCTTTCCCCCTTCCCGCGGCGGGCTTTCAAGGGTAGGTTTTTTCTTATCCGTCACACCGGGGAGGCCGGAAGCCACAGCGGGCCGCGTCGGCGCTCGGTTGTAGCAGTATTGGTTGCCTTTTGGGCTTGAAAGTCGTGCAATAGTAGCGTAAAGCCCTGCTTGGTAGGACGAGGCGGCGGCCCTGCTGGGCCAGCACCGTCCCGCAACCACTCCGTATGACGGTTAAGAAAAAACCTACCCTTGAAAGCCCGCGGCGGGAAGGGGGCCAGGGGGTTAGGTTGGTCGGACGCTCGGATGTCTCACCCCGCCGCGCACCTCGCATACCGCGCCGCGTTGCTTTCCACGGGCCGCCGTATTACAATCGATGCCATACTGCGCGAATGAACCGCTGAGCGCGACATCAAGGAGGAATGGATGGCCGAGTGCATTTTTTGCCGCGTGGGGCGCGGCGAGATCCCCGCCGATAAGCTGTTCGAGGACGAGTTCGTCGTCGCCTTCCGCGACATCCACCCGGTGGCGCCGGTGCATGTGCTGGTGATCCCCAAGCAGCATGTGACGGCGGCCTGGGAGCTGGACCAGTCGCACGGCTTCATGCTGGCGCGCATGTTTATCGCCGCCAACGAGGTGGCGACCAAGGAGGGCATCGACGAGCGCGGCTACCGGCTGGTGGTCAACTCGGGGCCGGACGCCGGGCAGAGCGTAGACCACCTGCACATGCACGTGCTGGGCGGCAAGGTCATGGGCTGGCCGCCCTTCCCGCCGGCGGAATAGCGCGGCGCGGGCCGGGAAAGGAGTGGGCTGATGACCGGGCAGCGCCTGGCCGAACTGGCCGAGATCTGCGAGTTCGGCGAAGCCGGGGCCGTGGCGGCGCTGCCCGAGGCGGCGCCCGCGGCCTTTGCGCGCGAGACCGGGCTGCACGTCGAGCGCATCGGGTCCGCGGTGGCGGTGGTCATGGAGCGCGTGCCGCATATCCTGTTCAACCGGGTGATCGGCCTGGGCCTGCGCGAACCGGCGACCGAAGCCATGGTGGACCGCATCGTGGACCTCTACCGGCCCCATGGGGTGCGCTTCGCCGTGCAACTGAGTCCGGCGGCGCAGCCCGCCGCCCTGCCCGGCTGGCTGGCGGCCCGCGGCGTCCAGCGGGGCGATAGCTGGCTCAAGTTCATCCGTGGTGTGGAGCCGCCGCCCCCGGCGCCGACCGATCTGCGCATCGCCGCCATCGGCCCGGAGTGGGCCGCCGCCTACGCCGAGACGATCCGCACGGTGTTCGACATGCCGCCGCTGTTCCGGCCCTGGGTGCAGGCGAATATCGGGCGGCCCGGCTGGCGCCACTACCTGGCCTTCGACGGCGACCAGCCCATGGCGACGGCGGCGCTGTTCGTCCGCGACGGCATCGGCTGGCTGGGCGAGGCGGGTACGCTGCCCGCCGCCCGTGGCCGGGGCGCGCAGAGCGCCTTGCTCGCCCGGCGCATCGCCGACGCCGCCGCGCTCGGCTGCCGGCAGTTGGTGGTGGAAACCGGCGACGACACGCCGGAGGACCCCAACCCCAGCACGCACAACGTCCGGCGCGCGGGCTTCGCGCTAGCCTACCGGCGCCCCAACTACCTGCCCTGACCCGGCACCGTCCGCGTTTTGCGCCACCTGCCGCCGCGCCGCGCCGTCCTCCAGGTACATATAGCCGTGGATCGCGGCCCCGGCCAGCATGCGCAACGGCTCGGGCGGCCAGGGGATGGTCGTGCGGTTGACGAAGAAGAGGTCGGTCAGCGCCGTCTTGCGTTCCAGCAGCAGGTCGCGCAACAGTTGCCCGCTGTAGCTCATCATCGCCACGCCGTGGCCCACGCAGCCGAGCGCGTAGGCCACGCGCCGGTCGTCCCTGCCCAGCCAGCCGAAAGCCGGGGCCATGTCCACCGTCACGCTGACCGGGCCGCCCCAGCGATGCGTGATTGTCGCGTCGCGCAGGCTGGGGAAGGTCAGCTTGAGGTGTTCTTCCAGGTGGCGGAAGATGCCGGGCGCGTGATCCGGCGGCAGGTTAGTGCCGGTGGGCACGGTCACATCGCCGCCGCCCATCAGCAGGCGGTTATGGGCGGTGAGCCGGTAGTAATGCACGAAGTTGGGCGAGTCCTCGATGCCTTCGCGGTTGGCCCAGCCGATGGGGCCAAGCTGCGCCGGGGTCAGCGGCTCGGTCAGCACGATGTAGGTGCCGACGGGCACCTGTTTGGCGCGCAACTGTGGGAACTGGATGCCGTAGGCGTTGGTGGCGAACAGCAGCTTGCGGGCGCGCACGCGGCCCCGCGGCGTGCGCAGCAGCACCGGCCCGCCGGGCGGTCCCACGCGCACCGCCGTCACCGGCGTCTCCTCGTAGATCTCCGCGCCCGCGGCCTCGGCCAGGCGCAGCAGTTCGCGGCTCAGCTTGGCCGGGTTGAGGGTGGCGCAGTTGTCCTCGACCCGCGCGCCCAGGTAGGTGGCGCTGTTCACCCGGCGGCGCGTCTCCGCGGCGCTCAGGTAGTGGATACCGGCGATGCCCAGGCGGTTGGCGAGCCGGGTCTCGTTTTGCAGCCGCCGCGCCCCGCCCTTCGAGGTCGCCACGGTGAGCAACCCCCCGTGGTGGTAGTCGCACTCCACCCCCTCCTCGCGCACCAGCGTGCCCACATGGTCCACCGCCGCTTCCATGAAGTCCTGGGCCTCGCGCACGGCAGTGGCGCCGAAGCGCAGCTTGAGGATCTCCATGGTCAACCCGAACAGAGTCATGGCGAAGCCGCCGTTGCGCCCGCTGGCCCCGTAGCCGCAGACCCGCTGTTCGAGCACGGCCACGCGCAGCCCCGGCTGGGCGCGCTTGAGGTAGAGCGCCGTACTCAGGCCGCAAAACCCGCCGCCGATAATCGCCACGTCCACATCCACCGGTCCGGCCAGCGCGGGTCGGGGCTGCGTCAAATCGACCGTCTCATGCCAGAAGCTGACGGTGTTCGGGTTCATGCCATACCTCCAGAGTTGCGGATGGTATCTTCAATTGTGCCGGGGCGCGTCCGGATGCGGATGGATCAGGCGCCGGATAGGCTATCGAGCGCGGCGCGGATGCGCGCGGCCAGGGCCGCCATCTCGGCGGGCGGCACGTCCAGCACGCCGGCCTCGAACTTGAGCGCTTCCAACTGCTGTTCGGCGTAGGGCACGCCGGGCGGCAGCGGGGCCAGGTGCCAGTGGACGTGGGCGTTGCCCTGCCGGCTGCCCAGGCTCAGGATGTAGAGCCGCTCGGTCGGCACCACGCGGCGGATGGCCTCGCCTACCCGGTAAATGAGCCGTTGCAGCGCCAGGTACTCGTCTTCGGTGAAATCGCCGGTCACGTCCACGCGGTGGGCGCGGGGCGCGACCAGGGTGTAGCCGTAGAGGACCGGGTACTTGTTGAGGAAGACGAGCGCCGTGGCATCTTCGTAGATGATGTGGTGCTCGCGGTACGCCGCGTCCCCGGCGGCGATCCGGCAGAGGAAGCAGGGGCCGGTCTGCACGCGCTGGACATAGGCCGCGCTGTCGAACGGGCGCCGCTCAGGCATCAGCGGCTGTTCCGGGAGCCGGGTCCACGCCCAGCCGGGCCAGGAGATCGAGCAGCGCGTCCGCCACGGCGGCGGGATCGACCAGCATCTGGAAATGGCCGCCGGGCATGGCGATGAGAGGCCAGCCCAGGGCACGGGCCTCCGCCGCCGCCGCGTCATACGGCGGGCTGAACTGGAGGTAGCCGCCGGGTGCGTCGGGCCATGTGGCGGGCACGGGGATCGGCTCGTCGTAGACGGCCAGGGGCAGCGGGCGCAACTCGGCGACGAAGGCGCGGCGCAGGGCGGGGTCGGGGATGACCTCGGCCAGGTCGTCCTCCGTCCAGGTCGGGATCAAGCCGCCGGTAGCGGCGGCGCGGAATGCATCGGCGTCCGCGGGATCGGCGAAGCGGCTGAGGCGGCTCTTGCCGTCGTGCGGCAGGTCGGCGTCCACGAACAAATAGGCCGCGACGGGCCGCCCGGCGGCGGCGGCCATGGCGGGCAGCAGCACCCCGCCGCCGCTGTGCCCCACCAGGACCAGGGGCCGGGTCGCGTCCGTGCCGGCCAGCGCGGCCACCGCCGCCGCGACGTGCTGCCGCCAGTACGGCGGCTCCGCCGTCTCGCCCGCGCGCAGGGCGGGCACCACCGCGGGGTAGCCGCGCCCGCCCAACTCCGCGGCCACCGGCCCCCAGGTGAGCGGGCCGACCAGAGGGCTGTGCACCAGCACGAAGACCGGCGCGCTCATCACGGGCCGTTATACATGGGCGCTGCGCGGGAAGGGCGCCGTGCTGACATGGGGATGATCCAACTGATCGGCGGTGCGCAGCCAGTCGTCGGGCACCTGCAGCAGCTCCACCGGGATGCGCATCCACTGCTCGACGGCGGCCAGCATCCGGCGGTTGAGCAGGTGGCCCTGCTCGACCTCGGTGACATGGGCGCCGGCGCCGGGGGCGTTCTCGGCCCAGAAACTGGCCGGGGCCAGCACCACCAGCGCCGGCGGCGCTTCCAGGGCGTAGCCGTCCAGCGCCGCGGCGAAGTTGGTAGTCGAGGTGACGGCCACCCAGGTGCGCAGGTTGTCGAGCAGCGCCTGCCAGAGCCAGTAGCGCTGGGTGCTCTTCACGCGTGTGCAGACCAGCATGGCCCGATGGGCGTTTTCGTCGTAGCAGAGCAGATCGATCACGTAGCGCTCGATGCCCGCCTCGTAGAGCGGGTAGCGCCAGGTCAGGATCTCCTGGCCTTCGCGAGCGAGATACGCGCGATTCTGCGCGATGGCGTAGCTCAGGTACTGGTCGGGGAACTGGCGCGTCGGCTCCGGCTCGGCGCGATGGAAACGGTCCACCTGCTCCAGGCTGAACGCCTGCAAGTGGCCGCCGGCCTCGGCCTGGCGGCTGCGCTCGACAAACCCCGTGAAGGCGTCGGGCGAGGCCAGCACGGCCATGAGCGCGTCGTGGCGGGCCTGCTGCTGCTCCTTGCCGGTCATCGCCGCAATCTGGCCGATGGTCGTCGAGAGCGAGGGCACGGCGCCGCCGCTGCGCCGCGCCGTGCGCGGCGCCGTCGAGGCCGGGCCGGCGGCAGCGGAACGGGTGGCCCGTGGGGCTTTCGGCTCGGCGGTTTTGGGCGCCGCGGGCGCGACCACGGGGCGCGCCTGGGCCAGGGGACCGGTGCGGCGGCGCGGGGGCGGTTCCGGCGTGCGCGGCGGCAGCGTCATGTTGCTCAAAATGCGCTGCTGGATAGCGATGTCGAGGTCTTCCTGCACCCCGTTCTCAAAGCGCACGGTCATCGTGGGCGGGTGCAACGCGACCACCGTAAACGTACCCTTGCGATTCGTGTACTGTTCGCCAACAACAAATTCAGTGGGATTAATCACGATTAATTACATTCCTCCAGCCGGATCGCCGGGCGATTACTCCGCAGCGGCGGCGGGCGCGGATGTCTTGGACTTGGCCGCCGGTTTCGCGGCGCTCCGCGACCCGGTGCGCGCGCGCGGCG
>DASSGZ010000052.1:0-6605 GCA_035693165.1 Chloroflexia bacterium
GGCCGCGGGCGCGGCCTTGATAGCGGTAGCCGGCGGCTTGGGCCGCCGGGCGCCGCGCCCGCGGCCTTCGCAACGGTAGCCGCCGGCTTGAGCCGCCGGGCGATGCCGCCGGGCGCCGCCTGGTGGCACATTTGTCCGGGCCATCCTCGCGCCGGACGGCCTATGGGTTGGTAAGGTAGATCCAGTATAATGGGCGCAGCGGACGGCCCCAGGCACGCGCCGCGTGCCGCCTCCGCACCCGCACCTTAACGGGTTACCCGGTGCGGTAAGAGGCGTACCTGCCCGAATCTTACCGCAACTATCTCCGGTAGTAGAAAAATAGTACCATTTGGCTATCTCATTTTTTGCCCCCGGCGGGCTAACGGGACCTATTTCCTATTGTGAGCGGCTCTCCAGCGCATCTATAATGAAGGAGGTTAACGACCTCCAGGCCCGCGCAGATGTGGCAATGTCCCCGGTAGCCCGAGGCGTGGCACACTCGGGGGTGGTGGAAGGGAGAAACTCGATATGGCGCGCATCATGGACAAGATTCCGTACCTTAACAAGCGCATAGCTAATCGACGCAGCAAAGCCCAGGGGCTGATCGAGTTCGCCTTCATCTCGCTCATCCTGTTCCTGTTGCTCTTCGGCATCCTGGAGATGGGCCGGCTCATGTTCATCTTCAGCCAGATCTCCTCGGCGGCGCAGGAGGGCACGCGCTATGGGGCCACCCATCCGCTGGAGATCATCTCTGCCGCGGCGGATGGCCTCAACACGTATCCGGCCATCGCGCACAGCGACGATCCCTGCAACATCGTGGCCCAGGCACGGGCCCGCGTGGTCCTGCTCAACCCCAACGATGTGGGCGTCGTGGTCGGCTACGATACGGGCAATCCCAGCCCGCCGTACTACCCGGTCAGCGACGACTCGGCCAACTTCGTCGTGGGCCGCGACCGCGTGGTGGTGACGACGACCTACCAGTTCCACTTCGTCGTGGGTATCCTCGACACGATCCTCCCGGCGAGCGGCCTGACCGTCCAGATGGTCTCGGCGCGCACGGTCAACAACAACGAAACGTCCGTACCGCCGCCCGGCTCTTGCGGGTACGACCCCGGCGCGGGCTACACCCCGGTGCCGCCCGGCCCGACCTTCACGCCCGCCCCGCCGGCGCCCACGCCCACGGCCACCGCGGTGGCTGCAGCGCCCACGCCGACGCCTTGCACGCCGCGGTTGCAAATGGACTCCGTCACCTTTGTGCAAAAGCAGAATAGTAGCACGAACTGGATCGGTATCAGTGTGCGAGTGGTCGACCAGGCCGGTAACCCGATCTCCGGCCTCGGCAACGTGCAGTATCAAATCTACACGCAGAGCGGCGGGTCGTTGCTGGCAACCGGCACCCTGACGAGCGCAGGCAGTGGTCTGTACAAGTTCTGCAACACCGGCGCCGACTATCCGACCAACCCGCCGCCCTTCATTGTGGTGCAAACGTCAAACGCCTGTACCGTAAACGCTAGCGCGACCGGCACGGTCAGCCAATCAAACAACCCAAGTTGTCCGTAGGCCCGAGGTGTACAAGATGAAAGCGATGATGCGTAAAGCCCGGCAGAGCCGGAAAGCACAAAGTATAGTCGAGTTCGCCCTGGGCTCGTTCCTGCTGCTGATGTTGCTGGCAGCCTCGGTGGACCTGGGTCGCGCGTTCTACACCTGGATCGTGGTGCAGAACATGGCCGGCGAAGGCGCCGGCTACCTGGCGACCCAGCCCGACAACGACTGCAGCCTCGACTGCAGCTCCGTGGACGACACCTTCCAGGGCCGGGCGCGCAATGTCGCCGCCCGCGTGATGGGCGCGGTCATCTCGCCCAACAACGTGAACATCGCCAACGGCGATGTCTCGGTCGACGTGGCGCCCGCCCAGCGCTGCCTGGGCCGGACGTTCAACGTGAGCGTCAGCTACCACATGAACGACCTGTTCTTCCCCAGTTTCCTGGGCTTCCGTACCTTAACCATCGGCGCTTCGGCGCCCAGCAATTTTACCACGTCGAGCAGCCGCAGTTCGAACTGCCCGACACCGACGCCCCTGCCGCAGTAAGGCGCGGGGCACGCACAATCGGTTCTTTGGGCGCGGGGCAGGGCCGCCCCTGGAACGGCCCCATCAATCCAGGTCCGTATCTGTAAGTGTCAGTGAAGAAAGGATTTATCACGATGCGTAAGCGAGTACTCGGGCGCAAACAACAGGGGCAGGCGATCATCATCATCGCGGGCGCCCTGATCGCCCTCATGGCGCTGGTGGCCCTGGCGGTCGACGGCGGTAACGCCTTCGCCCAGCGCCGTATCGCGCAGAACGCCGTGGACGGCGCCGCCCTGGCGGGCACCAACCAACTGCGGCTTTACTTCAACGCCAACATGAACAACGGCTGCACCCCGCGCAGCGGCGAAACCAACTGCGTCGGCTCCCTCACCCCCGACCAGAACGCGGGCGTGTTGCAGGCCATCAAGGCCGCCCTGCAGGCCGCGGGCAGCAACGTGAGCGTCGCGCCCGCCGATCTGGAAGCTTACTATGTGGACAGCAACGGCCGGCGCTATGGCGCCTCCGCCGTCGGCGCCGTGCAGGTCGTGCCCTTCTCCTACGCGGGGTCGGACGGCGTGGCCGGCGTCTATGTGAAGACCGTCGCGCGGGCCGACACCTACTTCGCCCGGCTGATCGGTTGGAACAGCGTCTCGGCGGACGCCAACGGCAGCGCGGCCATGCAGTCCGTCTCCGGCATCGCCCCGCAGGGCGGCCCGGCGGGTGGCCCCGGCCCGATCCTGTGGCCGGTTACCATCTACACCAGCACCATCAACGTGGGTGGCGTGACCCAACTCTTCGACTTCGACGTGACGTATGGCCCCGGTAGCTGGGGCAAGCTCTGCCTGGGTCCCGGTTACAACGCCGCCCAGCTCGGTAACTGCAGCGGTCAGAACATCACCGAGTGGCTGCGCAACGGGTTCTCCCCGTCGTCCACCAATCAGATCGGCGGCTGGACCGAGCAACTGCGCGACCCGAACCGCGGGCAGGGCGCCGTGAAGTACTACGATTTCATGCCGCTCGGCTGGGACGGCACGCAGGCCGGCTCCACGGGCCTCTGGATGCGCACCGAGACCGGCAACATGGGCCAGCAGGACTGCCTGGCGATGCAGGCGGCGGGCGATGTGGGCCAGACGGTCTTCATCCCGATTAGCGACCGCAGCAATGGCGAGACCGGCAACAACCTGGCCTATCACGTGGTGAACGTGGCCGCCTTCAAGGTGCTGCACCCGCTCTCCGGCGAGCGCTGCAACGGCAACGAGACCCATCTGCAGGGCCAGTTCCTGGGCTTCGGCTGGGCCGCCGGCCAGGCGCGGACCGCCGCGGGCACGGGCCTGAGCGGCGCGCTCAAGAACGGCATGACCGTCGTCAACATGACCCGGTGAGCCTCCTCTCCCGGCCGGTGCGTGCGCCTGCACGCACCGGCCAATTTTTGTTGTCTAGCACAGAAGAAGGATCCCCAGCATGAACCGCAAACTCACTGCGCTCCTGGTCGCCTTTGCCGCGGCCGTTGGCCTCCTGGGCAGCCTGCTAGCCGGCGCGCCTGTTGTGCGGGCGGATGTATTCAGTGTTACCGACACGACGACCTCGGACTTCCAGCAGGGCAGCTTTTTCCACACAGAACTGGCGCCCGCCATCGATGACGGCTCCGTCGACCTGCAGGCGGTGGGGTTAGCCGGCTCCTGGCATTCGACCGTCAGCACCGGCCTGCCACCGCGGTTCTATCACACCAGCGCCCGCGTGGGTAACTTCATCTATACCTGCGGCGGCCAGGCCAACAACCAGGCCCCGCCCACGCTGCTGGCAAGCTGCTATATGGCATCGATCGACGTGAACGGTGGGCATGGCCTGTCCGCGTGGACCGCGGTCTCCAGCCTGCCGCAAGCCCTGGCCGCCCCCGCGTCGGCTGTGGTGGGCAACACCATTTATGTGATGGGCGGGGTGGTGGTGATCGGCGGGATCACCCAGCAGAGCAACGTCATCTACCGCGCCACCGTCAACACGACGACGGGGCAACTCTCGGCGTGGACCACGGACACCCAGACGCTGCCGTTCCGGCTGAGCCACTTCGGTGCCGCCGGGCTGAACGGGCGCATTTATATCGTGGGCGGTGCCGGCAATAACGGCATCTATTATAACAAGGTTTATTTCAGCACCCCCGGCGGCGGGGGCGGCCTGAGTGCCTGGACCGAAACCACGCCCCTGCCGGGCGTTTACGCCGGGGGCGTGAACGACCATATCGTGATGGGCTACACGCAGGACGGCGTCTCGCGCCTCTTCGTGGCGACCGGGCAAACCAACGCCGGCAGCAGCAGCGTCGCCGATGTCTACAGCGCTGCGGTGAACAGCGCGGGCAACCTGAGCACCTGGGTCGCCAACACCAGCTACCAGCGTCCGCTCTCCTCTGCGGCCGGGGTGGCTTACGGCTGTGCCGGTGGCGGCAACCTGTTCATCAGCGGCGGCGCCACCAACAACACGCCGACTGACCTGACCAATTACGTCGCGGCGACACTCCTCGACGGCCCGCCCAATTTCACGGCCACCGGCTGGTATGAGACCACCGCCTTGGATGTGGCCCGCTTCGCCCATACCATGGTCGCCAGCGCCGACGGCTGGCTCTACGTCATCGACGGCGCCGATGCCACCGGCGCCCCGCTCGACTCGGTGCGCTTCGGGCAGACGGCCTGCGGCGCGGGCGGCGGCCCCACACGGGCGCCCAGCGGCATCTTCACCTCGCGGCCCATCGACCTGGGCACGCCGTATGACCTGCTCAGTATGAGCGCTAATTCGAGTATTGCCCCCGGTGTGCCGGTGACGATGACGCTCACCTATCGCGTGAGCGACAACCAGAACTTTGTCGAGAACGGCCAGCCGGTGCCCTTCACCCGCACGTTCACGCTCGCCAGCGGCATCACCCACACGCAGGAAATCACCCTGACCGAGTTCGGACGATATTTCCAGTACCAGGTCGAGATGAGCCGGGCGGAGACCGCCCTGACCCGGACCCCGGTGCTTAACTGGGTGAAAGTCCTGTATCAAATACCGATACCACCCCCAACCGCCACACCAGGCGTGATCGGCGTGAATCTGGTCGCATCGAGTCTTGAGGTGACCCCCTTTGGCGGCGCGCGCCCCAGCATGGATCACCCGATACAATTCAATATGCGGGTGCGGAACGAGGGCACTGTGGCCGTACCGCCCGGATCACCGCTCGAATCCGATATCTTTACGCATCTGACACGCCCGCCCGGCAGCGGTGATACCAGCGACACCTTCGGCCGGGTGGTGCTCTCTGCACCTCTGCAGCCGGGGCAAGAGATCGTGGTGCCCTCGGCGCCCATCATGCCGTCGGCCACCGGCGTGTTCACCATGTACGGCTGGGTCAACCGCAACGGCTACATCCAGGACTCTAACCATGCCGACGACATCATTGGCCCCACGATCGGCTGTATCTCGCGCACCGACGGGCAAAGCTTCCTCGACGTGTTCCTTCAGGACTACTACTACACGCCGGTGGAGTACCTGGCCTGCCGGGGCGTGATCTCGGGCTATGACGCCGGGAACGGCACATACAACTTCCGGCCCGGCAACAACACCACGCGGGGCCAGTTCGCCAAGATGGTCACGCTGTCGATGGGCTGGCCGCTGCTCAACCCGACGACGCCGACCTTCCGCGACGTGGCGCCGGGCAGCGTCTTCTACCAGTACATCGAGACCGCCGTGAACCACGGCGTCATCTCGGGCTACACCTGCGGCACGGGTTGCCTGGAGTATCGTCCCGGCAACAACATCACCCGCGGCCAGCTTGCCAAGATCATCGCGCTGGCGAAGGGCTGGGCGCTGCTCGATCCGCCCACCGCGCACTTCCGCGACGTGCCGCCGGGCAGCGTCTTCTACCAGCACATCGAGACAGTGGTCGCCAAAGGCGTCGTCTCCGGTTACACCTGCGGCACGGGCTGCCTGGAGTATCGCCCCGGCAACAACGGCACCCGCGGCCAGCTCTCGAAGATGCTCTACTTCGCGGTGACGCAACGGTAGGGCGGCGTGCGACGAGTGGTCAGTCGTTAGAATAGACCGCATATAGCAGCAGGGGCGGGTGTGCTACCCGCCCCTGCTGTTTTATGTGTGCATTTCAGTCAGGATTCTCGCAACCTGGCGGGCAATGAGTACGCTGACGACCAACGAGTACGGCGCGATAAATCGCGCGGCTACGAATTAGGGCTACATCACCGCTCGCTTATGCAAACGGCTTTACTCCTGCCCCATGCGTAGCGGCGCGATTTATCGCGCCTGCCGCCTCACCCTGATCTTCCGGCGTCGGGGCATGGCTGCCCGCTGCTCACTCACCTGTTCCTAGCACGGCGGCGACCGGGGCCTGGGCCGGGGGCCAGTGGCGGGCCAGGGCGCGCAGGAGGGCGAAGCAGCCGGTCAGCATCATGGAGCCGTGGGGCACGGCGGGGAGCAGCGGCCAGGAGATGGGCGCGGCGGCCAGTTTGGCGCGGCGCGGGCCGGTGACGGCGCAGAGCACCGGTGGGGCGGCGGTGGGCTCCAGCACCAGGGC
>DASSGZ010000053.1:0-2788 GCA_035693165.1 Chloroflexia bacterium
TGCCCTCATAATTGCAGCCGATCACCACTCCAAACAACCGATTCATACGCAACCTCCCGCAGCCATCCCGGAGGCTCAAGCCTCCGGCTACGTTTACGACGGCCGCCTGCGCGGCCTGGCATCTTAGCCCGCGCAGGCGGCCTTCGTAACCCTTGCCCGCCCGTTCACGGGCCGGGCGCGCTAGCTACCGCTCGCCCCTTGCCGCGCCGGGCGATCCTGCCGTAGCCCGCCCTTACCGTGATTCTCCCCCTTAAGGCAATGGCATAAAGCGGCGCAAGTTACTACGTAGACAGGCCGATATATCTCCGGCTGTAGCGGATCGCGGAGCCGCCGGGCACGGGCGTGCCGTAACACGCGGTAACACAACCACCGGCCCGTGGGTAACATTGGGGTGCTACGATAGCCCCAAGACAGCGCCGCCCGCATCCCGGCAGGCCAGGCCACGCCTGCCCGGCACGGGCCGTGCGCGCCAATTCCCTGGACAAGGAGTAGTGAATGAATCGAGGAAGCAATAACGGTGCGCCGGCGGGGCGCGCCGGAAGCCCGTACGCCGTCGAGGCGACAGACCTCACGCGGGTGCTGCCGCTGGGCGCCGATCAGGTGCCCGTCCTCAACGGCGTCTCGTTGCAGATCGCGCCCGGCGAGTGGGTCGCCCTGACCGGGCCGTCCGGCTCGGGCAAATCGACCCTGCTGGGCATCCTGGCCGGGCTGGACACGCCCACCGGCGGACGCATCTGTATCGACGGCGTGGACATCACCGGCATGGACGAGCGCGACCTGGCCCGTATCCGCAATCAAAAGATCGGCATCGTCTTCCAGGCGTTCAACCTCATCCCCACGCTGACGGCGCAGGAGAACGTCGAGGTGCCGCTCTATGTGCGCGCCGCCCATCGCCAGGCCCCGGCGCAGGCACGCGAGATGCTGGAGCGGGTGGGCCTGGGTGCGCGGCGCGGGCACCGGCCCCACCAGTTGTCGGGCGGCGAGCAGCAGCGCGTCGCCATCGCCCGCGCCCTGGTCACGGAGCCGGCCCTGCTGCTGGCCGACGAGCCCACCGGCAACCTCGACAGCGCCACCGGCGCGCAGGTGCTCGACCTGTTCGCCCGCCTGCGCGCCGACCTCGGTGTGACGCTGATCATGGCGACCCACGACCCGGCCATCGCCGCCCGCGCCGGCCGCGAACTGCACATCGTGGACGGCCGGCTGACCGACCCGCCCGCCGCGCCCGCTCTCCTACCCGATAGTCTCGCCGCCACGGGTGGCCGGCGATGACCGCGCGCTTCTACCTGCGCTACGCGGCGCGCGCCCTGGGGCGCGGCGGGCAGCGCACCATCCTGGCCCTGCTCTGCGTAGCCTTCGGCGTCATGTCGCTGGTCGCCATGCAACTGCTGGCCGGGCTGATCCGTGAGGCCATGCTGGGCGACCCGCGCCTGGTGACGGGCGGCGACGGCCTCGTCTCGGTGCGCGAAACCGGTACGTTCACCGCCGCCAACATCGCCACGCTCGACCGCCTGCGCGCCGCAGGCACGATCAGCAACTACAGCCTGATCGCCCGCCAGGATATGTTCATGCTCAAGCCGGGCAACGGCAACCCGGTCTACCTGCTCACCCACCCGCCGCGCGGCGTGGACCCGGCCACCTTCCCGCTGGTGGGCGCCATCCCCCTGCGCGAACCGGCCGGGCTGACCTTCGCAGCGGCCATCGCCCCGCCGCGCCAGGCCGTCATCACCCGCGACCTGGCCGATAGGCTGGGCCTCAAGCCGGGCGACCACTTCGCGCTCATCGGCAGCCCCAACGGCTCGGCGCCCGACCTGACCGTGGCCGGGGTGGCCGAAGCCATGCCCGACTCGCAGGGCGATGCCGTGCTCTACAGCCTGGACACGGCCCGCGAACTGGCACACACCGCCCTGGTGGCCGACTCGGCCACCATGACCTGGCCGGGCGGCGGCGCGGTCCCGGCCCAACTGGCGGCGAGCGGCCTGCCCGTCATCCCCGCCGCCGAGCAGGCGCGGCGCACGGGCGGGAACGCCGCGCCGGTGTTCGACTTCATGCTCAAGGGCGCTGGCATCCTGGGTCTCGTCGTGGGCGGCATCGGCGTGGCGAACACGCTGCAAGTCAGCCTGGCCCGCCGCCTGCTGGAGATCGCCACGCTCAAGACGCTGGGCTACCGGCGGCGCGACCTGCTGGCCCTCTTCGGCGTGGAGACGGGCCTGCTCGGCCTGCTCGGCGGGGGGATCGGCGCGCTGGCCGGG
The DNA here is from genome assembly GCA_035693165.1 of Chloroflexia bacterium. Classification (GTDB taxonomy): domain Bacteria; phylum Chloroflexota; class Chloroflexia; order QHBQ01; family JAICKM01; genus JAICKM01. The sequence continues at coordinate 2,250 of DASSGZ010000053.1, forward strand.
GTCGCGCTGGCCGCCGGGCTGGTGCAACTGCTGGCCGGGGCGGGGCTGTTCTTGCTGGCCTGGCACGTCGACTGGCGCATCATGGCCGGGGGCGTGCTGATCGGTATGCTCACCGCCGTGATCTTCGGCCTCTTCACCATCGTGCGCGCCAGTTCCGTGCGGCCCGGCGTGCTGCTGCGCAGCCTGCCCGTGCGCGCCGGCTGGGGCACACGGCTGGCCGGGGCGGCGCTGCTCGCCTTGCTCATCGCCCTCTTCACCGCCGTTGCTATTGTCGTCATGGGGGCGCCGCTGGAGGGGGTGGAGATCGTCGGGACGGCCCTCGCCGCGCTGATCGTGCTGGTGCTGCTGCTCGGCGGCACACTGTTCGTGCTGCTGCGCCTCCCCGCGCCCCGGCTGCCCACGCTGACCATGGCCCGGCAGAACCTCAAGCGCCAATCGCTGCGCGCGGCCTTCCCGCTCATCGCCCTGTTCATGGGCGTCTTCACCATCGGCTTTGCCACCGGCACCATGATCGACGCCTTCAACCGCGTCGCCTCGGG
>DASSGZ010000054.1:0-2755 GCA_035693165.1 Chloroflexia bacterium
CTATGTCTGGCACCTGGCCGACGCGCTCGTCTGCGCTGAGCGCGCCGGGCTGCTCGCCGAGGAACTCGGACAGCCCGAGCTGGTGGCGCGCTGTCGGAATACCAGCGCCTTCAGCAAGATGATGCTGGGGCACGACTGGCGCCGGGTCGTCGAGGAGGCCGCGCAGGCGCGGGCGCTCTTCGCGACGCTGGGCAACCGCGCCATGGAAGCCGATGCCCTGAGCATGATCGCGATCATGAATGTGCAGGGCGGGCGGTTCGCCGCCGGGATTACCGCCGCGCAAGAGGGCGTGCAGATCGCACAGGCGGCGGAAAATGCCTGGGGGCAGGCGAATTGTGCCTGGCCGCTGGCCCGCGCGCTGTACGAGCGCGGCGAGTTCCCGGCGGCGCTCGCGGCGGGGCGCGCCGGGGTGGCGGCCGCGCGGGCGGCCGGGCACCCGCCGTCGCTCGTGTTCAACCTGGCCGTGCTCGGGCGGATCTAGGGCACGCTGGGCGACTGGGAGGCCGCGCGCGCGGCGCATACCGAGGGCTGGCACATCGCCGCGGCGCTGCCCCCGCACCCGCTGATCACCGAATGGGCGGCTACCGAGTTGTGCGCGGACGCTGCGCTCGCCGGGGAGTGGGCCACCGCCTACGCCTATGCTCGGCGCGTGCGGCAAGTCCGCGATTACCAGACCGTGTACGCGGGGCCCGGCCGCTGGTACGAGACGGCCGCCCTGGTGCGCGCGGGCGAGATCAACGAGGCAGCGGCGGATCTCGCCCGCTTCGGCGAGCAACTGGCCGGCCTGGGCCTCGCCCGGCGCTATCAGACGGACTACCTGCGCGCGCGGGCGGTATTGGCCGAAACCGAGGGCGACGCGCGGGGGGCGCTGGTCTACCTGCGGGAGGCCGCGGACCTGGCCGCCGCCCTCGGCATGCGGACCGCCCTCCGGGCCATCTACCTGGAATTGGCCCGCCTACAGCGGGACCAGGGGCAGGGCGCGGCAGCCGCGGCGAGTTGGGAGCAGGCCCAGCAGTTGACCCACGTGCTGGCAGAGGGGATCCCGGACCCGCCCTTGCGGGCGACATTCCTCCAGGCGGTGCCCTTGGCGTAGCGAGGGGGCGGGCGACACGGGGCGGGCCGACGCCCGCCCCGTGCGAGGGCAGCGGGGGGCGGGGTGACCAGGATCCCGGCCCCCCGCACAGCGCACGGCGATCCGGGTCTGGCGCGTGCGCCGCTCTGTCCGGGCTTGCGGGGACACAGGCGGGGCGCCGGCGCCCCCGCGGCGGGCCGGGCAACCGCTGGCGACACCGACGGGGTGGTTCCTCGGCTAGAACGGGTGCCGTTTTCTGGGGGCTGGTCACGCCAGTCGTAGCTCCATGAAAATCAACCAGCGCTGTAAATCGGGCGCCAGTTCATAGTAGGGATCAATGCGCTGGAAGCCCAGCCGCCGGTACAGATGCAACGCTTCCGCTTGCCGGACACTGGTGTCCAGCCGCATGGCCGCATAGCCCGCACTTCGTGCTGCGGCAATGAGACTCTCGGCGAGAGCGCGTCCGATCCCCTTACCCTGCAACTGCGGATAGACAAACATCCGCTTCATTTCGCATACGCCGACCGCCAGCTCCCGGAGCGCGACGCACCCCGCCGGCTGATCCGCGTAGGCCGCTAACAGGAGCCGTCCCCACGGGCGATCGTACTTGCCCGGCAAGGCGGCCAGTTCGGCCTCGAAGGCCGGCGCGTCGAAGTACCGGTCGATGAGCGCCAGATCGGCGCCATGGCGCCGGCGATGCCACGCCACAAAGGCGCGCATCAGATCGCGCACGCTATCGAGTTGCTCGGCGGTGGTAACCTCTGCTATGTGCAACATCGTCCATTCCTTCGCTTGACGCGGTGATCAATTTCAAGAGCGGGGATAGCCCCACAGGTGCGGCTATCCCCTGATCGGCTCACGGATGAAGCAGACGCGGCTAACTCAGGCGCCCTCGCGGACCTCGGTCAGTTCGTCGGCGACCAGCCCGTGCGCCTCCTGGTGGACCGCCGACGCGGCTTCTTTGCTGGGCGCCTCGACCAGGCAGAAGACCTTGCCGGTGGTCTCGTTGAACCAGTAGCGCAGGTATTTTACGCCGTACTTCTCCTGCGTCCGCAGGTCGGCTTCATGCGCCTGGGCGACGGCATCCGCCGTTAGCCCCTCAACATGCTCGTGAATGTCCATATACAGTGCCATTGGTTTTCTCCTTATCCTATATATGCTTAGTAGAGTTGTGTGCGCGCCCCGGTTTGGTCGGAGCGGACATATCTACGATAGCAGTTCGTCGGCACGAAAGCGTCTACCAAATGGTAGATCCGGTGGTAGATTGGACCGGTCAGGGCCGGAGTAAGCCGAATTCCTGCGCGCGAGTGATCGCCTGGGTGCGGTTGGCGACATCGAGCTTGCGGTAGATACTGAGGGTGTGGGTCTTCACCGTGCCCGCGCCGATCACCAGTTGCGCGGCGATCTGGGGGTTCGTCAGCCCCGCGGCCAGCAGGCGCAGGATCTCTGCCTCCCGCGCCGTGAGGAGTTGGTGCGCCTCCGCCGCGACCAGCGCGGCCGGCGCTGGCCCCAACTGCTGGCCGATACGGGCCTGCACCGCGCCGAGGGTCAGGGCCTGCCCCTGCGCCCAGTGCCGGCGATAGGCGTCGTCCGGCAGCGTCTGCTCCAGGCGGGCGCGCACGCGGCTGAGGAGCGGCCAGCGGCGCGCCCACTCCAGCGCCGAGTCCGGATAATGGAACACCC
>DASSGZ010000055.1:0-3315 GCA_035693165.1 Chloroflexia bacterium
GGCCGAGTTCAACCTGACCTACCTGTTCATCGCCCACGACCTGTCGGTGGTGCGCCATATCTCCGACCGCGTGGCCGTGATGTACCTGGGCAAAATTGTGGAACTGGTCGAACGCCAGGATCTCTACCAGAACCCGTTGCACCCCTACACCAAGGCGCTCCTCTCCGCCGTGCCGATCCCCGACCCCATCGCCGAGTCGAAGCGCGAGCGCATCATCTTGCAGGGTGACGTGCCCAGCCCGATCAACCCGCCGTCGGGCTGCCGGTTCCACACCCGCTGCCCCATTGCCATCGCCGCCTGCTCGGAGATCGACCCGCCCTTCGAGGAGAAAGCCCCCGGCCACTGGGCGGCCTGCATCCGCGTCTAGCCCGCGGTTTCCGCGCAGGTTACGGGGCAGTCCGAATCAATGCCGGACTGCCCTTTTTGTTCGGCCTCCGCTCTGCCATCCGGCAAAAGCACGACTCGATATAGCCAGCCCTGCTGAGTGCAGAGGCCCACGCCCCTTCATCCGTAGCTGCGCGATTTATCGCGCCGTACTCGTTTATCGTTAGCGTGTTCGGTTCCCCAAAACGGGTCTGAAATTCGCAACGGGAGATCCCCATATGCCGGAAGGCAAGAGCATACCGCCATTCGATCCCATCTTGTTGCCCACATTCCAGCAGTACAAGCAAGAACACAAGGCATGGCTGCCGGACCTCGATGCCTGGGATTATTTGAACCTGCGCGGCGCCGATTTCGACCTCACAGCGGCCTTTAGCAAGCTCTTCTGGCCCGATTTTGTCGAAGTGGATGGCTGCGTGCTGCTGGCACGGCGGTATGATCCGCCGAATTTCGCCGAATGGCAGGCGCGGTATCCCGGCAATCCGCGGGCCGTAGAAGCAATGCTCAACCATGTCCATATCAGCGACTTGTACCCCGGCATCCCGGCAGGTCCGGACTCGGCATTGCCGCTGTTAGAGTATCTGGCCCAGGTGCTGATGGTTTGCTGGAAACACGCGCTGCTCGAACTGTTCCCCGACAAGCAATTCACCTTCTCGTATTTGACCCCGCCGGACGTACCCGGCCCTGAAATCAGCTTTTATCAAGCCGAGTAGCAAATCGGGCAGGAGGGCGCCAATGTCCCGCCCCGCCTACGTCTTTTGACCGATTGATCCGGCGGCGGGCCGTGTGGTATCATGAGCCAAGCCCCCGCTGATGGGGGACGCTTGAAAGGATTCCGCCGGATGCCACGCTCCGCCTACATCGGGAAAGATACGTTCGATCTGACCGCCACGGGAGAGCTGTGCCCAATCGGCGGTTGACATAACTACCAACACATCAAGTTGGGGAGACGCCGGGGGCCAGCAATGGCCCGCGGTTTTTTGTTGCCTCCCGCTTGACGCTCCCCGGCGCGCTGTGCTACATTACCCCCGCCTGTTGCTGTGTCCCAGCCGTTTCCCGGAAAGGGAACCATCGCAATGTTGCTGCTAAATCTCGATCACGTCGCCAAATTCTACGGCACGCGGCCCATCTTCGAGGACCTGTCCTGGCAGATCCAGGAAGGGGACCGGGTGGGCCTGGTGGGGCCGAACGGCGCGGGTAAGTCGAGCCTGCTGCGGATGATCGCGGGGCTGGAATCGGTGGACGGCGGGCAGATGGTGGCCCGCAAGGGGCTGCGCATCTGCATGTTGCCGCAGGATGTGCCCGCGCCGCCCGGCAGCACCCCGCGCAGCACGGCGCTGGAGGCGCGGCCCGACATCGCCGCCCTGGAGACCGAACTGGCCGCGGTCGAAGCCGCGTTCGTCGATCCCGCCACGCTGGACGACCCCGACCGCTGGGACACGCTGGTGGAGACGCAAAGCCGCCTGCTGGAGCGGCACGAAGCGGCGGGCGGGCTGCGGCTGGCGAACGAAGTCACCGGCCTGCTCAAGCGCCTCGGCTTCAGCGCCGAGGAGATGGACGAGCCGCTGGACGCCATGAGCGGCGGGCAGCGCAAGCTGGCCTACCTGGCCGGCTGCCTGCTCGGCAACCCCGACCTGCTGCTGCTGGACGAGCCGGACAACCATCTAGACCTGGAGGGCAAAGCCTTCCTGGAGGGCGTGGTGCGCGAATACGCAGGCGCCGTGGTCATCATCTCGCACGACCGCTACCTGCTCGACAACACCGTCTCGTCCATCGCCGAAATGTCCGACGGGCGGCTGACCCTGTTCGAGGGCAATTACTCATCCTATGCCGTGCAAAAAGAACTGGCCCTGGCCCGCCAGCAAGAACTCTATACCGCTCAACAGAAGGAGATCAAGCGGCTGGAAGAGGCCGTGGCCCGCTTCAAGCTCTGGGCGAGTATGGTGATCGACGAGCGGCACATCAAGCAGGCGCGCAACAAGCAGCGCCAGATCGACTCGATGGACAAGATCGACCGCCCGGTGCTGGAGCGGCGTAAGATGGGCCTGCAACTGCGGCCCAGCGTGCGCGGCGGGCAGAAGGTGATCGAACTGCGCGGCGTGGGCAAGACCTTCCCGGCCAACGGCCACAGCCCGGTTACGGTGCTGCGCCACGCCGAGGGCCTGGTGCGCGCGGGCGAGCGGGTGGGCATCGTCGGCCCCAACGGCGCGGGTAAGTCGGTGCTGTTCCGCCTGATCCTGGGCCAGGAAGCGCCGACCAGCGGCGAGGTCTGGATCGGCCCCAGCATCAAGGTGGCCTACTATTCGCAGGAGCACCAGACGCTCAACATGGACCAGACGCCGCTGGAGATGCTGCGCGAGGCCCAGCCGATGTACGAGCAGCAGGCGGTCGGCTTCCTGGGCCGCTTCCTGTTCACCTACGAGCAGTGCCGCCGGCCCATCCGCACCATGAGCGGCGGCGAGAAGGCGCGCCTGCAACTGGCCCGGCTGATGCTGTCGGGCGCCAACTGCCTGCTGCTGGACGAGCCGACCAATAACCTCGACATCCTCTCCGCCGAAGTGCTGGAGCGCGCGCTGGAAGACTACACCGGGGCCGTGGTCGTCATCTCGCACGACCGCTACTTCCTGGACCATGTGGTGGACCGCATCTGGGCGCTGGAGGACGGGCGGCTGCACGAATACCTGGGAGGCTGGAGCGCCTATGCCGAAGCTCGTGCCTAGCCGGACCTTGCGCCTGGCCTTCATCGCGCCGTTCGGGCTGCGGCCCAAGGGCACGGCCAGCGCGCGGGCCTTGCCGCTGGCTCAGGCGCTCGTCGCCCGCGGCCACCAGGTGCGCCTGGTCGTCCCGCCGTGGGACGATCCGAGTGCGCCGCCGCAGGGGCGCGTCTCGTGCCTGGGCGGCGTCGAAGTGGTCGAGCTACCGGCGCCCCGCCCG
>DASSGZ010000056.1:0-4393 GCA_035693165.1 Chloroflexia bacterium
CGCCACGGGCACGCCGCCCACCGCGACGCGCACGCCCACAGCCACCCGCACCCCGACGCGCACGCCCACGGCCACGCGCACCGCGACCGGCACGCCCACGCGCACGCCAACGAACACGCCGACCAATACGGCGACCAACACGCCGACCAACACGGCCACGGCCACTAACACGCCGACCAACACGCCGACGGCCACTAACACGCCGACGAATACACCCACCGATACACCCACCCGCACGCCCACGCGCACACCGACCGGTACGCCAACCAGCACGCCGGCGGCCAGCAATACGCCAACCGATACACCGACGAGCACACCGACCGGTACGCCGGGGGGCACCGCGCTGCCCACGGGCACAGCTACGCCGGCGCCGCCCGCCGCGGCCAGCCCAACGGCAACCGTCCCGGCCACCGGCACGCCCTCGCCCACCCCGGTGCCGTGCAGTGTCACCTTCAGCGATGTGCCCGAGGGCTATGTGTTCTATCCCTACATCCGCTGGCTGGCCTGCCGCCAGGTGATCAGCGGCTACAGCGACGGCACCTTCCGCCCCGGCAACACCGTCACGCGCGGCCAGTTGCTCAAGATGGTCGTCAACGCCGCCGGGTGGACGCTCGCACACCCCGCCGCACCCACCTTTGCCGATGTCGCCGCCGATAATCCTTTCTATTCGTTTATCGAGACCGGCGTGGCGCATGGGATCATCAGCGGGTATAGCTGCGGCGGGCCGGGCGAGCCGTGCCCCGGACTCTACTTCCGCCCCGGCGCCGATATCACTCGCGGCCAACTCAGCAAGGTAATCGCCCTGGCCCGCGGTTACGCCCTGCCCGCTGCCGGCCCGCCGGCCTTTGCCGATGTGTCGCCCGGCCACCCCTTCTTCGCCTACGTCGAAGCGATGGCGGCCCACGGCGTGGTGAGCGGCTATCGCTGCGGCGATCCGGGTGAGCCGTGCCCCGGACTCTACTTCCGCCCCGGCAACTCGGCCACCCGCGGCCAGGTCAGCAAGTTTGTCACCCTGGCCTACGGCGGCCCCTGACTTCGTGGGCCAAAGTGGGCGGCCAAAGGGCGCCGCGCGCCACTACCTTTTTCCGGCGCGCGGCGTTCTTATAGTTACCGGTTCGTAGCGTTCTTTCGCCCAGCACCGGCCACCAGGGCATCTTCCACCACTGCCCGCCTGGTGCCCGGCGCACGCCACCTTCGCCATGATCACCCCCGGCGGCGGCCATTAACTTACCAGGGACTTATCGCAAAACAAAACTACTATTAACATTTATAGCCGAATATGTTCATGGGATCTCAATACTTTCTTGCTACTCTTTGTACTGTACGCAAAGCCGCGTGAACAATCGATCCTGTTCAAAAGCGATCCCTGTGGCCGAGGGAAGCCACCGACGAGGGGGGCAAGGCCCGGATACCGGCCACCCCGGCAGCGTGATCCGAGCAGCAACTTACCCGCGCACCACAACGTGCGGCGGAAGAAAGGCGGAGTGGTAGGATATATGTTGGACTTTATCCGGGGTAATAAGATCAATGCCCGTTGGCCGGCGAGTACCCCGACGGGGGGAACCCTGGACAAAGACGAGGCACGGGTTGCCGACAAGCTGGAGGAGCCCATCGTGCGCCGCAAGACGATCGGTCTGCGGCCCGGTGAGCGCAAGCTGTTGCAGGCGATCACCGACTGGGTCGTCACCCTCAGCGGAGCCTTTGTCATCGGGCTACAGAGCGGGCGGGTCTATCATGGCACCGAAGTAGTCCTCAGCGTCGCCATCCTGGCCGCGCTCTGGTTCTTCTTCGCCAACGCCTTCGACGCCTACGACATCACCGTGCTGCAAAATCACTTCCGCAGCGCCTACAAAGGCGGCAAGGTGTTCCTGGTCACCGGCACGGCCTACTTGCTGGTCGCCGGCTTCACCGGCGGCACCTTGCCGGTGATCCGGCCGCGCATCAGCGAATCCTTGCTGGCGCTGTTCCTGGTCGGCCCGGTGGTCATGATTCTGCGCACCGTGGCGGCCCAGGTGCTCAACCACGCGCCGTTGCGCCGGCGCGTCGCCGTCGTGGGGGCCAACGAGTCCGGCTACGAAATGGTGCAGGCCCTCTCGCACTACGGCGGGCGCACCTACGAGTTCCTGGGCTACTTCGACGATCAGCCGGCGGAGCCGGTCGCCGGGGCCGACGGGCCGCCGCCCACCGCCCAACCCATCGCCGAGCTGCTGCGCCTCAATAGCGAACAGGGCATCGACCAGATCGTGCTTGCCAACCCGGATCAAACGCCCGAACTGCTGCGCGCCATCTCGATCTGCCACGAGCGCGGCATCCAGATCACGCCGATGTTTGCGCTCTACCAGGAGCTGACCGGGCGCGTGCCCGTCTCGTATCTGGGCCGCGACTGGTTTGTGGCCTTGCCGGCCCACGTCAAAAGCACCGCGCGCACCTACCTGGTGCTCAAGCGCCTGGTGGATCTGACCCTGGGCCTGGTGCTCATGACGATCGCCGCGCCGCTGATCCCGATCATCGCGCTGGCGATCAAGCTCGACTCGCCCGGTCCCGTCTTCTTCAAGCAGGTGCGCGCGGGCCGGGGCGGCAAACCTTTCAAGATTGTGAAGTTTCGCTCGATGCGGCAGGATGCCGAAGCGGGGACGGGCGCCGTCTGGGCCAGCAGCGCGGACTCGCGCATCACCCGCGTGGGGCGCATCATGCGCGGCACGCGGCTGGACGAGCTACCCCAGTTGTGGAACGTGGTCGTCGGCGATATGAGCTTTGTCGGCCCGCGGCCCGAGCGGCCTGAGCTGGAAGAGCGGCTGGAGCGCGAAATCCCGTTCTACCGCGCCCGGCGGGCCGTGCGCCCAGGGCTGACGGGGTGGGCGCAGGTCCGCCACGGCTACGGCAACACGATGCGCGACGCATTGCGCAAGGTCGAGTTCGATCTCTACTACATCAAGAACGAATCGCTCTATCTCGACCTGCTGATCATGCTGCGCACCATCTCGGTGATTATCCGGCGGAGCGGGACTTGATGCGGCGCCGGGGCGCGGGCGCGACCTCCTGCAGGTACAGTGCCTCGCACCGGCGGACCCAGGCCGCCATACTGTATCGTTCGACCACCGCGACCCGGCCCGCTTCTCCCATCTGGGCGGTGCGGGCCGGGTCGTTGAAGCACGCCAGCAGCGCGCCGGCCAGGGCCGCCGGGTCGTTGGGCGGCACCAGCAGCCCGGTCACGCCATGCTCCAACACCTGGGATACGCCCCCAACATCCGTGCAGACCGCGGCACACCCGGCGGCCATCGCTTCCAGCAAGGCAATGGGCAACCCTTCCCAGGCCGACGACAGCACGAAAACCTGGCTGGCGGCCAGGATGTCGGCCACATCGTTGCGGAAGCCGCTGAAGATCACCTGGTCCTGCACCCCGGCTTTGGCCGCCTGGGCCGCCAGGTCCTCGGCCAGCGGGCCCTCGCCCAGCAGCACGATGCGGGTGTCGGGCCGTTGAGCCGCCACCTGGGCCGCCGCGTCGATCAGGATGTGCTGGGCCTTCTGGGGCACCAGGCGCCCGACGCTGGTCGCCAGCGGGAAGTCGCCCCCGGCCAGCGCGCGCCGCACCGCCGCCCGGTCGAACCCGGCATCCCGGTGGAAGCGGTCGGTGTCCACCCCGTTGGTGATCGCCACCACTTTGTCGAGCGGCACGCCGAACCAGGCAGCGATCTCTTCGCGCAGGTTCTCGGCCACCACGATCAGGCGGCGCCCCATCCAGCGCGCCGTCACCCGCTCCATCCACTGGCGGCGCGCGGGCTCTTTGTCCAGGTCGGCCCGCGAGTTATGGATGGTGGAGACGACGGGCCGCCCGGTGAGGAACCCGGCCACCCGGCCCAGCACATCCGACGCCAGCAGGTGAGTGTGGATAATGTCGATGCGGTGGCGCCGGATATAGCGGACGATGCGCCAGAGCGCCGGCAGATCGTAGACGCCGCGCTGGTGGAAGATATGGAAGGGCACGCCGTGGGCGGCCAGTTCGGCCACACGCGGTTGTTGCTCGAAGGGGCGCATCGCGCAGACATGCATGTCGAAGCGCGAGCGATCCATGCCGGCGGCGAACGTGACCAGCAGCGACTCGGCGCCGCCGTCGCCCAGCGTATCGATCAGTTGCATGACGCGGATCTTGCGGCTCATCGGGCGCCTGCCTTGCGCCCGGCCAGGACCGTCGTGTACACCTGCTCGACGCCGGCCACCATGCGCGGCACGGTGAACTCGCCGGCCACCTGGGCGCCGCCCGCCACCAGCCGCGCCGCCAGCGCCGGGTCGTCGTGGCCCCGTAGCGCCGCTGCCACCAGGGCATCACGGTCGCCGGGCGGCACCAGCAAGCCGTGTTCGCCGTCGGTGATGAATTCGGGGATGCCGCCGACCG
>DASSGZ010000057.1:0-6131 GCA_035693165.1 Chloroflexia bacterium
TGGGCGCGCCCGGCGGCACAACCAGAGTGGAGACGACCGGGGTGGTGTTGGGCTGGACGGTGAAGGGTACGTCGGTGCTGTTATAGACCTGCGTCTGGCAGGCCGGGGTGCTGGTAGGCGTGACGGTGCCGGTCGGCGTCACCGAAGGCGTGGCGGTGCCGGTCGGCGTGATGGTATCGGTGGGCGTAGTCGTGCTCGTCGCCGGCGGGGTGATCGTGGCAGTCGCGGTGGGCGTGCCAGTGGGCACGGCCGTGATCGTACTCGTCGCGGTCGCGGTGTCGACCGGCAGCGGCGGCGGGGTGCCCGTCGGCAGGACCGGCGCATTGGTCGGCACGGGGGTCGCGGTCGGCGGCGGCGTGACCGTCGGCGAGGGCGGCGCGGTCGGCGAAGGCACGCCCGGCGGCAGCGGCGTGACGGTGGGGGGCGCGGCGAGCGGCGTCGCCGTTTCGGTGGCGGTGGCCGTCGCGGTCGGGATGCCGGGCGTCGGCGTGGGGCCGGGCAAGACGACCACGGTGATCGAACGGGAGACGGTGCCCGCCGGGTTCGTCGCGCTCAAGATGAAGGTATGCGTACCGGGCTGGGGCAGGACCACATCGCGGCTGCCCCCGCTCATCTGACCGGGATCGAAGGGCACGCCGTCGAGCGCAACGCTTTTTGCGCCCTCGACTTGCCAGACCAGCGTGGTGGGCTGGCCGAGGGTCATGGTCAACACGCTGGCCGTAAAGCTGGTGATGGTAGCGGGGCGCAGGAAGAGCACGCCCAGGGTGCTCGTGCTGGTCAGGCCGGTGGTGCCGGTGGCAACCAGTTGGTAATCGACCAGGCGCGACGTAGACAGGCCCAGGTCATCAGCCGGGCGCGCGCTCTGGAAGACGGCGGTGTCGCGGGCGGCGGTGACATCCCAGACGAGATCCGGCCGCACGGGGGGCGGCACACTGCCCGGCGTGGCGGCGGCGGGCGGCGGCAAGACCAGCCGGAAAGAACGAATGAGCGGCGCCGCCGGGACGGTCGGACTGGCGGACGCGCCGCCGGGCGCCCCTGCCCCACCACCGGCCTCGCCCCCACCACCGGGGATCTGCGCGGCCACCGTGGGCGGCGCGGTGGGCGACGGGGGGTTCCCGGCAACCGTGGGCGCGGGTTGTGGACGGAACAGCAGCCAGAGCAGCAACGCCAGCACCAGCAAGGGCACCCCGATCGCCAGCAACCGGCGCCAGGCCAGCGGCAGGCGGGCGAACGGCGCCAGCAGCGGCGCATAGACCAGTTCGCCGCCGATTTGCCGGGCCTCGGCGGGTTGCCATTCGACACCGGGCGGCGTGGCCTGCACCTGGAAAGCGAAGGTCTGTTCCGGGCCGGTCCAGATGGGACGGCGCGCACGCACGCGCAACGGGATCAGCAGGGTGCCCACCGGCGGCAGATCGAACTCGGCCTCCACGCGCCCTGCCCCCTCGGCTAGCGGGGTGCCCAGCACCAGCGGTGCGACCGCGGGCGCGTCCGCCGGTGTGCCCAACGCGTAGTCCAACGCCTCGTCCGGATCGGTGACGCGCAGAGCGATGGTGCGCGGGACGTTGCTGGGGTTTTGCAGCGTGATGCCGTAGAGACCCGCCCGACCGATCACCCGGCGCGGTTCCAGATCCAGGCCCATATCGACGATCGGTGCTACCTGCAGCGCTAATTGCGCGAATTCCTGCTCATTCGGGTCGTCCTGCGAGGTGGCGATAATGGTACACGGGTAGATCCCGGCGGCAATGCCGGTGCCCGGCGGCAGGTGGATGTCGAGGGCGAAGATGGTGCCTTGCTGCGGGAACAGCCGGGCTTCGGTGGCCGAGAGCGTGTACCAGGCGGGATCGAGGCCCTCTACCGTGACTTTGAACGCATCGACCACGGTGCCGCTGTTGGTCAGGCGCAGGCGGACCACCGCGCTTTCGCCGGGTACGAGATCAAGCAGGTTCTTTTCGAGTTGCAGCGTGATGCGGTTCGACATGCGACCTGTCCTTCTGGCGGCTCAGGGAGTGGGCGGGATAACGTTCACGGTGATGCTGCGCTGAACCTGGCCCAGAACGCTTTCGGCGGTCAGCACGTACTCAGTGGTCGTGGTGGGCGCGGTACTGACGCTACCGTCGGGCGCAGCCACGGGCTGGCCGTTGATCGAGACCTTCTCGGCCAGCACAGTATGCCAGGAGAGGATGACCTGCTGACCGGGGGCGATCTGCGCCGGTTCGGCGGTAAACGTGACGATCTCCGGCGGCCGCATGACGATGACGCCCTTGCTCTGGCTGACCGTGCCCAGCGCGTTGCTGGCGACCAGGGTCAGCGACTGATCCGTGCCGGTATTAATGGGCCGCGAACCGGTGGGCGGAACGGCTTCGTTATTGAGCAACACCGCATCGGCATCGGCCACCGACCAGGCGATCTGGATGCTGCCGTCCGGCGCGGTCGTGAAGTCGAACGCGGTGATGCGCGGCGGGCCGGTGTGAGAGCCCGCCGAACCGCTCGCCACAGCGATCAGTGTGGCGGCGGCGGAGGCGGCGCCCGCGTTGCTCGTGCTGACGGCGGTGGCCGTCAGCCCGGCGGCGACGACATTGGGCGCCGGGGAACCGGTGGGGCGGAAGAGCAAGAAGAGCAGCAAAGCCAGGATGAGCAGGCCCACCAGCGCACCGATGAGCCGGCGGGCGGCCAGCGGCAGGCGCGACCAGGGCGCCAGATAGGGCATGTAGACCAGTTCGCCGCGGGCGCGGACGGCGTCGCTTTCCTTCCACTCCACGCCGGGCGGGGAGACCAGCACATCGAAAACCAGCGGGGTCTCCAGCCCGGTCCAGATGGGTTTGCGCGTGCTCACCACCATCGGCAGTTCGACGGCGCTTGCCGCAGGCAGGGTCAATTCGAGCTGGCCCTGGCTGCCCTGGGCGTCGGGCGGCAGCCAATCGGTGGCGACCTCCACAAGCGACGGGTCGGCCAGCAAGCGCGCGCCGGTGCTGGTGGTCGTCGCCGGTGGGCCGATGACGGGCGCCCCCAATTGGCGCGCCAGGGCCGGGCCGAACTTGAAGACCAACGCCGCGTCGGGATCGCTAGGGCGCACAACCACCGGGCGCAGGCCGTTGGCATCGTTGGTGATGCGCACGCCCGTGACGCCGCGCCGCGCGACGATCCGCTGTGGATTGAGTTCCAGCCGCAATTCGCCCGCGGTGGCGATATGGATGACGAGCGGAATAGTGGTGGCCTCGTGGGGCGCGTCGCGTGAGACGGCCACGACGAGGAAGGGATAGGCGCCCGCGAGAGTCTGGATGCCGGCGGGCGGGTGCAGTTGCAGCGTGGCAAGCGCCTGGGCGCGGGGAAAGAGCGGCACCTGTTCGGGCGCCAGCGTGTACCAGGCAGGCGGCAGGTCCTGCACGGCCAGGTTAAACGCGTCCACCACGTCGCCGTTATTGTAGAGGGTCAGGCTGACGACGGCGATTTCACCGGCGGCCAGGGTAAACTCGGTGTGATCTGCCGTGAGGCCAATACGCACGGCCATTGCGGGCTCCTATCGCTTGATCGCTTGGCTGTATGAGGTCGTTGCATATTTAGATTGGGCCGGCCGGGGCAGTCCATCGTGGCGGGGACGGCCGGCGGGGTCAATGTAGCGCGCATCATACCTTGCTATTGGCTGAATTGCAACTCCCCCACGCGAGTTACGCCGCCCGGCAAGGTTTCACGTGAAACCAGATCCAGCCATGCGACCCGGCCCGGCCGTGCGCGGGGCACCAGCACGGCACATGCGGTGCGAGCAGCAGAGCCGAAAGGACTGCCCTTCCAGGTGCCGGAGGAAAGCCTGACCTGTGATAGAGCAAAGAGACGGCTATTACCCATACAAAGCCTCTGGGGCCGTCTGAGAGGCTCACAGCCCCTGTTTGCGCTGCCCGGTGGGGCCGCGGCGCCGGGTGGCTACCGGCAGGCACGGGTTTGTTATACTGGAGTATCTGCACGATGGCCGCGATCTGGCTGATGGTGTACTGTATAAGGAACCTTGAAGCTGGACCTGGGCGGCAAGAGAAACGCACCATGTGTCGCAACCGGGCACAAGCACCGGGTGCCGGTGGTAATGAGGGTGATAAGGGTAAGGAGGGGAAGAAGCCATGTTTGAATACCGCGACGGGCAGCTCTGTGCCGACGGGCTGCCCCTGGAGACACTGGCCGCGCAATACGGTACGCCGCTATATGTGTACAGTCGCGACGTGCTCGAAAAGTCTTACGATAATCTCGAATACGCGATGGATAGCCTGGGTCTGCCCTATTTGATTTGCTACGCGCTGAAAGCGAACTCCAACCCGGTGCTGGGCCGCCTGCTGGCCCAGCGCGGCGCGGGCGTGGATGTGGTATCGGGGGGCGAACTCTATCTCGCCCGCCAGATGGGCTTTCCCGGTGCGCGCATTGTGTTCGCGGGGGTCGGCAAGACTCGTGCGGAGATGGAAGAGGCGTTGAGTGGAGCGGGTATCCGGGCCTTTCATGTGGAGTCCCGCCCGGAACTGGAGACGCTGTCGTCGGTGGCCGCCGAAATGGGCAAGGTCGCGCCGGTAGCGGTGCGGGTGAATCCCGATGTCGAGGCGCATACGCACCCGTACATCACCACCGGAACCGCCGGCAACAAGTTCGGCGTGGCGCCCGCCGACGCGCTCGAAATGACGCGCCGGGCCGCCGCGGACCCGTATCTGCAACCGGTCGGGCTGCATACCCATATCGGCTCACAGTTGGCCGATATTGACCCGATCATCGAGGCGACCCGGCGCGTGCTGGAGCTATGGGATACGCTCGCGGCGGAAGGCATCGCGCTGCGGACGCTGAATATCGGCGGGGGGCTGGCAATCCCCTACCGGCCAGGCGACATGCCCCAGGGGCCGGCACAACTCGCCGCAGGCTTGCGGCCCCTGCTCGAAGGACGCAACCTGGAGTTGGAACTGGAGCCGGGGCGCTATCTGCTGGGACCGTGCGGCGTGTTGCTCACGCGCGTGCTCTATAGCAAGCCGGCCGATATGCCGGACAGCAAGCCGGCCGATATACCGGACAGCCACCCGGCCGATATGCCGGACAGCCACCCGGCGAATACATCGGCGAACGCTACAGCGGGGCATGCGCGCCGGCTGATTGTCGTGGATGCCGGGATGAACGACTTGATCCGGCCCGCGCTGTACGGCGCCTATCACCCCATCCGGCTCGCGCAGGAGCCGTACGCCGACGCCGAACTGGTGCCGACCGATATTGCCGGGCCGGTATGCGAGTCGTCCGACTTTCTCGCCACAGAGCGTCCGTTGCCGGCCGAGGCGGGCGAACCGGGCACTTTGCTGGTCGTGGGCCAGGCGGGCGCCTATGGCTTTGCCATGACCTCGCAATATAACGGCCGCCCGCGCGCCGCGGAGGTGCTGGTGGACAGCAGCGTGGCGCGGGTGATCCGCCCCCGCGAGACGTACCAGGACCTGCTACCCCACGACATGTCGCCCAGGGAGCGCAAGTGATGGCCTTGCTGCCCGGCTCATTCATGCATCGCCTGCCCGATGCCCTGCGCCCGCAGTTACCCGCGGCGTTTGGGGCGCAGCACCCGTTGCATCTGAAACTGCGCGGGCGCTTGCTGCAACTCTGGTACGGCCCGGACGCAACCGTACATTACGAGATCTGGATCCACGAACGCACGCAGCAACTCGAACTGGGCCTGCATTGCGAGGCCGACGCGGCGCTCAACGCACGGATCAAGCGCGAACTCAGTTTCTACTTATTCGAAATCAAGTATGCGCTGGGCAACGAGGTGGAGCTGGAGGAGTGGGACCGCGGCTGGACGCGCCTGTACGAGACTCAGCCCCTCAACCCGCTTGACGAGGCGCGGCTGGCCGAGTTGGGCGAACGCACCGCGCTGTTCGTGCGAACGATCCAGCCCATTTACATGGAGATCCGTGAGCGGTTGCTACGCTAAATATGTGGCTTGCAGGTTCAGGAGCACGTGCTCCTAAAGTTCTATGAGCCTGAAACGCAGTGGTAACACTGCTGCTGAGGTTCCGACAGCAGCAGGCAGGTAGAAAGTACCAAGGGCTGTTTAGGAGCACGTGCTCCTAAACAGCCCTTTTGGTTTTTGGTTTGGTTTAATGTAAGTATTCGATTGTACAGACGAC
>DASSGZ010000058.1:0-5946 GCA_035693165.1 Chloroflexia bacterium
TGGCAGGGGGAAAACGACCCTCCTCCCCGCCGCGGGGAGAGGTTGCCTCCCGCCGGGCGGCGCCGGTTACGAGGTCGAACTGAGCGGTACAGCGGGCTGCCGGGCATCGTCGCCGGGGCGGATGGCGTAGGCGACGGCTTCGGCCACGGGCAGCGCGCGCCCCTCCGCCCAGGCGCGGGCAAACGCGGCCTCGCCCAGGGTGGCCCGCGCGACAGCCTGGCCGCGCTCGGATGCCGCCAGGTCGGGCGCCGGCACGAGGCCGCGGCTGGCTTCGCGCAGCGCATCCGCCGCGCCGAACAGCCGCGCGGCGCGCTCAGGGCGGCCCTGCAGGGCGGCCACCCCGGCCAGCGCGGCCAGGCAGAGGGCGACAGTCTGCTCGTTGCCCAGGTCGTGGACCAGCCGCAGGCTGCGGCGGAACAGGATCGCCGCCTCGCCGTAATCGCCCTGGTCGCGGGCGATATGACCCAGGTTGCGCAGCGCCGCCGAGGCGCGCAGCGTATCGCCCAGCTCGCGGTACAGCGCCAGGCTCTCATTGTACAGCGCCTGCGCCCGCGCCAGGTCGCCCTGATGCCACGCGATATCGCCCAGGCTGCGGATCGAATGGGCGGCAAACCAGCGGTC
Source organism: Chloroflexia bacterium (assembly GCA_035693165.1). Classification (GTDB taxonomy): domain Bacteria; phylum Chloroflexota; class Chloroflexia; order QHBQ01; family JAICKM01; genus JAICKM01. The sequence continues at coordinate 622 of DASSGZ010000058.1, forward strand.
GCCGGCCACCTGCTCCAGGGCCACCGCCTCCTCCAGTTGGGTGCGCGCCGTGTCGTAGTCGCCCTGGCGCAGCGCAAGCTGGCCTAACTCGCTTAACTCGGTGGCGATGCCCCACTGATCGCCCAGCTCGCGGTAGGTCGCCAGGCTTTCCTCTTTGCAGAGCGCCACCGTCAGGTCGTCGCCGCCCAGCAGGCCGGTTACATCGCCCATCAGGTCGAGCGCGAAGGCCAGCCCCCACTGGTCGCCGGTCGCCCGGAACCGGTTCACGGCCTCCTCGATCAGCAAGTGCCCGCCCGCGCTGACATCGCGGTTGCGGTAGGCCGTGGCGATGCCCAGGTTCGCCAGGGCGTAGGCCAGGCCCTGGTCATCGCCCACCGCGCGCCAGACGGCCACGCTTTCTTCCAGCCGGGGCCGCATGACGGCGTAGTCATCCTGCAACAGGGCCAGCCGCCCGGCGGCATCCAGCGCCTTCGCCCCCGCGGCGGTGGGCCGCTCCGCCCCGGCAGCCGCCAGCGCTCGCTCGATCCAGTCGCGCCCCTCGCTCAGGTAGCCGCGGAAATACCAGAACCAGTGCAGCGCCCCGGCCATGCGCAGCGCCAGGCCCGCCCGCTCCGGCGCGGCCAGGCCCCAGCCCAGCGCGGCCAGCACGTTGTCATGCTCCTGGTCCAGCCGCGCCAGCCAGGCATCGCGGCCCGCGCTGCGCAGGTGCGGCTCGGCGGCCTCGACCAGCGCCAGGTAGTAGTCCGCGTGCTGCCGGCGGATGGCGTCCGCCTCGCCATGCGCGACCAGTTGCTCCTCGGCATACTCGCGGATGGTCCAGAGCATCGAATAGCGCCGTTCGTCGCCGGGCGCGTCCGTGTCACGCAGCAGGCTCTTGTCCAGCAGCGATGTGACCCCGGCCAGCGCATCCAGCGGCGGCGCGCCCGGCAGGCGGCAGATCGCCTCGACCGCATCCAGCGTGGCCCCGCGCACGAAGACCGCCATGCGCCGGAAGAGCGTCTTATCCGCCGCATCCAGCAGGTCGTCGCTCCAGGCGATCGCGCCGCGCAGGGTTTGCTGGCGCGGGGTGCGGTCCGCCGGGCCGCCCGTCAGCAGCGCCAGCCGGTTGCTGAGGCGGGCCAGGATCGCCGCCGGGGCCAGGGCCTTGGTGCGCGCCGCCGCCAGTTCAATCGCCAGCGGCAGCCCATCGAGTTGCCGGCAGATCTCGGCCACGGCGGGCGCCGTGGCGGCGGTCAGGCGGAAGTCGGGCTTGAGGGCGCGCGCCCGCTGCACGAACAGGTCGATAGCCTCGTAGTGCGTCAGCGCGTCGAGCGCGGGGCGGGCCTGGGGATCGGGCAGCGCCAGCGGCGGCACGGGGTATTGCTGTTCGCCGTACAGCGCCAGCGCCGTGCGGCTGCTCACCAGCACCTTCAACTCCGGGCAGGCGTCGATCAACTCGCCCACCAGCGGCGCGGCGGGGATGATCTGCTCGAAGTTGTCGAGCACCAGCAACAACTCCTTGCCCTGCAGGTAATTCTTCAGCGTCTCGCTCAGCGGCTGCCCGGAGACTTCCTTGGCGCCCAGCCGCCGCGCGATGGCCGCGCCCGCCTGGGCCGGGTCGGTGACGGCGGCCAGCGGCACGAACACCGCCCCATCGGCCAGTTGCTCATGCATGGCGGCGGCCACCTGCATGCTCAGGCGCGTCTTGCCAATGCCCGGCGGCCCCAGCAGTGTCACCAGCCGCACCTCGTCGCGCGCCAGCAGGTCGCCCACCTCGCCGGCCTCGCGCGTGCGCCCGACGAGCGTGGTGCGGAAGACGGGCAGGTCCAGCGGGGCGCGGCGGCGCGGCGGCGGGGTCAGGGGCGGGGCCACCGGGGCCTCTTGAGAGGCAGGCGCGGCCGGTTCGGGGCTGCCGCTGCCCAGCCGGGCGAACTCGACGAAGGCCGGCAGTTCCGCCGCCGGGATGCCCAGCGCCTGGCCCAGCAACTCGGCCATGCTGCGCGAAGGCCGGCGCCGGCCCGACTCGATCTTGCGAATCGTCTCGAACCCGCAGTTCACACGCTCGGCCAGGTCTTCTTGCGTGAGGTCGTAGGCTTTGCGCCGCTGCCGCAGCCACTGGCCGAACGCCGCTGATTCGCTCATCCAGGTGATTCCCCAGGCCCCACCCGGCATCCGGGCGGGATGTTGCATCGCGCGGGCCCGGTGCCCGCGCCCCGGTGGTCGTCGCACGGCGGGCCGGGCGGCGGGGAACCCGGCGTCCGCGCGGTGCGTGCGGCCCTGGCGTGCCGGCGGTGCATCCCTGCCGGCATCCGGGGTTGTCCCGGTCCGAGGGCCGCGCATCCCGGTTTTTGTGACAGTTCTTGTGACAACCATTATAGCCCATTGTCCCCCATAATGAAACCAGAACGCCGTACCTCTCCAGGTCGAGTAGAGCAGAGGCTACAAGTTCAAGTTCCGTCAGGATGGACAGCCATGTTCGATACCGAGAACGAAACAGCGGGCCCGCGCCGGGACACCACCGGCCCCCGCCCCACCGAGATCCTGAATGACTCGGACTCCTTCAACGCGCTCGAAACGGCCCGCCTCGTGGCAATGCGGGACCGCGTGCGGCGCGGCGAACTGAACGAGTACATCATGGACTACAAGCGCCTGCGCTTCGCCCTCTGGTTGTACGAGCGCGGCGCGATCTCGGGCTGACCCCCTCGGACAGACGACCTGCTTGCTGAGAGCGAAAGGCAATTAGACATGATCCCCAACAGCTATCACACGGAACAGCGGCGCCGCGAAGACGCCCGCCGCCGCTGGATGCGCGCCCACGAGGTGCCCGCCGAAGCCTCCTCGGTCCGCGTGGCGCGCCTGCTGCGCACGCTGGCGACGGGAGATCCCGCCGTCTGGCACCACGGGCAGCGGGTCGCCTGGTTCGCGATCCGCATCGGCGCCGCGCTCGACGTGGACCTGGCGCAACTTTACCTCGCCGGCCTGCTGCACGACATCGGCAAGCTGGCGCTGCCCGCCGACTTGCTGGCGAAGCCGGATGCGCTGACCCCCGCCGAGCAAACCTGGATGCGCATGCATCCCGATCTGGGCGCCGCGGTGCTGCCGCAGGACCGCAGCCTGGCGGTGGTCTACGCGGGCGTGCGCTACCACCACGAGCGCTGGGACGGCGCGGGCTATCCGACAGGGCTGCGCGGCGAGGCCATCCCCCTGGCCGCGCGCATCCTCGCCATCGCCGACTCGCTCGACGCGATCTGCATGGACCGGCCCTACCGGCCGCGGCGGCCGTTCAGCGTGGCGCTGGACACGGTGAGCCGGGCGGCGGGACAGCAGTTCGACCCGGCGCTGGTGGAGATCGCGGTGCGCGCCCTGGCCAAGAACCCGGCGCCGTCGCGCCCCGCCGCCCCGCCGGCCCCGGCCTTCGCCCTGCCGTTGGCGGCGACCACCCCGGCCTTCATCAACTAAGACGATTGTCGTCGGGCCGGCGGGGTGCGTGGCCGCCCCGCGCCCGCCCCACCCAGATGGGTTTGTGCTCGCCCGGCAGCCGGCGCGCTGCCGGGGAGCCTGTTGTCAAGGAGCCGATTGATGTTCGCGAATTCTGTCTTCGATATGCCCAGCGCCGTCCACGGCGCCGCCCCGGCCCCCGTCCCCGCCGTCGCCAATCCGGCGCCGCTGTCTATGAATGAGCAGGCGCGCCTGATCGCCGCCGCGCAGGCGAACCCCGAGGCCTTTGCCGCGCTCTACCATCGCTACTACCCGGTGATCCTGCGCTTCGCCCGCCGCCGCACCCGCAACACGGCCCAGGCCGAAGACGTGACCGCCGCCACGTTCCTGGCCGCGTGGGAAGCCCTGCCGCGCTACGAGTGGCGCGGCATCCCCTTCACGGCCTGGCTCTACCGCATCGCGGCCACCATCATTGCCGGCGAGTACCGCAAGCAGCACGGCGTGAGCTATGTGCCGCTCGACGACCCGCTGGCCCCGGCGCAGGACATCCCGTCCGGCGACCCGGACCCCGAAGCCTGGCTGGAAGCCCGCGAGCAGCGCGAGTATGCCCGCGCCCTTGTCCGGCGCGCCCTGCCGCACCTGACGCCCGCCCAGCGCGAAGCCGTCACGCTGCGCTATGCCGGCCCTGAACCGCTGCCGCTGGCCGAGGTCGCCCGGCGCATGGGCCGCACCGAGGGCGCCGTCAAGCTGCTGCTGCACCGCGCCATGGGCGCGCTGCGCCGCGCGCTGGCCGATGTCGAGGAGGCCGGCGGCCCCCGCCCGGCCCCCCAGCCCCGGCCGCAGAACCTGCCGCCGCTGCCGTATGACACGCTGGAAGCCGCCTGAACCCGCGGCCTGAACACAGCGACGCGCCCGGCACATGCCGGGCGCGTCGTGTTTGTGCTGTAGGGGCCGGTTGCAAACCGGCCCGCGCCGGTCAGGGCGCCGGAATAACCTTGGGCTGCAACTCCGAGGCCAGGTCGAGCTGGCCGTCCTTGACCACCAGCATCGTCACATCCTTGCGCGGGATGTGGCTGGAGGCGCTGAAGGAGATGCTGCCGGTGAGGCCCGCGAAGTTGGTCGTCTCTTCCAGTGCCTTCTGCACTTTGACCGGGTCGCCGCTGCCGGCGCGCTTGATGGCGTCGGCCACCAGCATCATGGCATCGTAGCCGAGGGCCGAAAAGGCGCTGGGATTGGTCTTGTAGGCCGCCTTGTAGCGATCGGTGAACGCCTTGAGCGCGGGGCTGGACTGCTCGGCATTGACCAGGGCGTGGGTGCTGTAGTAGACGTTATTGGCCGCCGGCCCCACTTTGAGCAGGTCGGGCGTGTCGTAGCCGTCGCCGCCCACCACCGGCAGCATGACCCCGGCGTCGCGCAATTGCTTGACGATGACCGGAATATCGACGGGCATCGCCGCGATATAGAGCACGTCCGGCTGCGTCTTCAGCGCCTTGATGTGCTGGATCTGCACGCTGTAATCCGTGTCCTTGTAGCGGTAGGTCTCCTCGGTCAAGATCGAGTCGCGCCCGGCCAGGCCGGTCCAACTGTCCTTGAAATAGCCGGCCAGCAAGCGGGTATATTCGACGCCAATATCGTAGACGAGGGCGACCTTGCGTGCGTGCAGCGTGTTGTACATGAACTCGGCGCCTGCGGCGGCCTGGACGTTGTCGCCGAAGCAGGCGAGGAACAGCGTCGAGCCGACAGTCACGGGCAGGCGGGGGCTAGTCGCGCCGTAGGTGACGAACGGCACGTTGGCCCGCTGGGCGAAGGGGCCTGAGATGAGCACCGAGTCGGTATCGCCGAACCCGACGAGAGCCGCCGGGTGATCCTTCAATAACTCAGCGGTGACCTGCCCGATGGTCGTCGGAT
>DASSGZ010000059.1:0-9206 GCA_035693165.1 Chloroflexia bacterium
CTGGCCGCCGAGCCGGTCTGGGAGGATGTGCGCCCGGCCCGCGAGATCTGGCCCGAGATGGACGACCGGCTGCTGTTCCACTCCGGCCCGCCGATCACCTGGGAGCGCATGTGCGGCCCCATGCAGGGCGCGGTCATCGGCGCCATCCTGCTCGAAGGCTGGGCGCCCGACGAGGCGGCGGCCCGCGACCTGGCGGCCGGCGGCGGAGTGCGCTTCTCGCCCTGCCACCACTACAACGCCGTCGGGCCGATGGCCGGGCTGGTCTCGCCGTCCATGCCGATGTACGTCGTGCGCAATACTGACCAGGGCAACCTGGCCTACTCGTCGCTGAACGAGGGCATGGGCAAGGTGCTGCGCTACGGCGCGTTCGCGCCGGAGGTGCTGGCCCGCCTACGCTGGATGTGCAACACGCTGGGGCCGGTGCTGCAAGCGGGCATCCGCGCGCTGGGCGGGCTGCCGCTCAAGCCGCTGATGGCCCAGGCGCTGCAGATGGGCGACGAGTTGCACAACCGCCACGTCGCGGCCACCGGCCTGCTGTTCAAGGCCCTCGCCCCGACCCTGATCCGCACCCTGGACGACCGCGAGCTGGTCGCCTCGGCGCTCGATCCCATCGCCGCCAACAACTATTTCTTCCTGAACCTGGCGATGGCCGCCTGCAAAGCCACCATGGCCGCCGCCGACAACATCCCCTACTCCACCGTTGTCACCACGCTGGCGCGCAACGGCGTCGAGTTCGGCGTGCGCGTGAGCGGCACGGGCGACCGCTGGTTCACCGGCCCGGCGAGCGTGCCGGTGGGCCTCTACCTGCCCGGCTTCAGCCAGGACGACGCCGCGGGCGACATCGGCGACAGCGCCATCACCGAGACGGCGGGCCTGGGCGGCTTCGCCATGGGCGGGGCGCCCGCCGTGGTCAAGGTGGTCGGCGGCACCCCGGCGGACGCCGTGGGCTACACCGAAGCTATGTACGGGATTACCTTGACCCGCAACCCCGCCTGGACGCTGCCGCCGCTCGGCTTCGCGGGCACGGCTACCGGCATCGACGTGCGTAAAGTCGTGGACAGCAACGTGCTGCCGATCATCAACACCGGCATCGCCCACAAAGAGGCGGGCGTGGGCCAGGTCGGCGCGGGCCTGGTCCGCCCGCCGATGCGCTGCTTCACCGAGGCCCTGCGCGCCCTGGGCGAAGCCGCGCCGGTCGCGTAGGATACGGCCCTGCTGCAAATCGACGCCCTCAGCCGGGGGCCGGAGGTCGACGCGCTCATTGGCCGCCCGGCGCGCATCCTGGCCCGCCTGCGCAACGCCGTCTACGTGGCGGACGATGCGGGCCATGTCGTGGGCATCGTGGGCGCAGACGCCGTGGACGGCCCGCTGACGCTGCGCGTGCCCGATCTGGCGCCCGTCCTGGCCGCCCTGCCCGATAGCGCGGAGATGCCCGTTTGGGCTACCGCCGAAGGGCTGGCGCTGGGCAGCACCGTCTGGATCGGCTGGGCCAATGCGCGCCGCTGGGCGCCGGCACTCCCGCGCGTAACCGGCCCCCGCGTGGCCCGGCAGGCGACCGCGCATGCGCTGATCGGTATCCTCACGGCACAAGCGGGGGACGAGGGCAGCGGGCGCCTCGCCGCCCATTTGCCGGGGCTACTCGCCGGGGGTGCCCCACCCGCCGCGATCCTGGCCGACCCGCTGCTGCGCGGCATCGCGGCGGGGCTGCAAGCGCTCCAGGCCGCCCTGCAAGCCGGGGAGCCGGACGCCGCATCCGCCGCCCTGGCGGGCCTGCTGGGCCTCGGCCCCGGCCTGACCCCTTCCGGCGACGATGTGGTCTGCGGGATCCTGGCGGGCCTCGGTTGGGCAACCCATACGCTGCCGATCAACGAGTACGGCGCGATGAATCGCGCAGCTACAACCGATAGGTCGCCGGAAGCCGCAATCACTCAACCGATAATCGCCGGTCTAGTCCAGGCCGTGAACACGACAGCCGCCACGCGCACTAATCGCATCAGCGCCGCCCTGCTGCGGCACGCCGCCACGGGCCTGCTCTACGCCCCGGCCATGGATCTCGGCGCAGTCCTGCTTGCCGGCGACCCGGCAGCCGTGGCCGATCCGGCTCGGCGCTTGTTCGCCATCGGGCATACGTCGGGCGGGGATCTCGCGGTTGGGATTTTGTTCGCATTTTGTGTTATGTCGAGTTAAGACACTGGATTTGTACCCCTCAAGGAGAATCACCCCATGCCCGATGCAGAAATGCTCCCCATCCCTGTCGGCCAGGACAACGGATCGCCGGAGATCGTCTGGCGGCCCAGCGCGGCGTATATCGAGCGCAGCCGTCTGCGCCGCTTTATGGCGCGCCACGGCATCGAGTCCGTGCCCACGCTGATCGAGCGGGCGGGACGCGACGTGGCCTGGTTCTGGGATGCTGTGGTGCAGGACCTGGAGTTGGAGTGGTTCGCGCCCTATAGCGCGGTGGTGGACCTGGCGGGCGGGATCGAGTGGCCGCGCTGGTTCGTGGGCGGGCGCTACAACTACGTGCATGATGCCGTCGATAAGCACGCGCAGCGCCTGCGGCCGGATGCCACCGCCGTGGCCTGGGAGGGCGAGGACGGCGCGGTGCGCACGCTGACCTTCGCCGAGCTATACACGCAGGTGAACCAGGCGGCGAACGCGCTGAAGGCCCTGGGCATCGGCAAGGGCGACCGGGTTGGGGTGTTCATGCCGATGGTGCCGGAGACGGTGGTGGCGACGCTGGCGATCTCCAAGATCGGGGCGATCTACCTGCCCATCTTTTCGGGCTACGGGGGCGCGGCCGTCGCCTCGCGGCTGGTCGAGGGCACGGCCAAGCTGTTGATCACGGCGGACGGCTTCTACCGGGCGGGCAAGCAGGTGCCGATGAAGGAGGCCGCCGACGAAGCCGCCGCGGGCAGCCCCACGGTCGAGCATGTGCTGGTGGTGCGCCGCCTGGGCCGCGAAGTACCCTGGACGCCGGAGCGCGACCTCTGGTGGGACGAACTGGTGCCGGGCCAGCCCGCCGAGTGTCCCACCGAGCAGACCGACGCCGAAGACCCTTACATGATCATCTACACATCGGGCACCACCGGACGGCCCAAGGGCATCGTCCACACCCACTGCGGCTTCCCGATCAAGGCGGCGCAGGAACTGGCGCACTGCTTCGACGTGCACGCGGGCGATGTGCTGTTCTGGATCAGCGACATCGGCTGGATGATGGGGCCGTGGGCCATCGCCGGGTCGCTGATGCTGGGCGCGACTTGCTTCCTCTACGAAGGGGCGATCAACTACCCGCAGCCGGACCGGGTCTGGGCACTGGTCGAGCGCCACCGGGTCACGCACCTGGGCATCTCGCCCACGGCGGTGCGCTCGCTGATGGGCCAGGGTGATCACTGGGTGCGGGCGCACGATGCCGGCAGCCTGCTGTTCCTGGCGGGCGCGGGCGAGCCCTGGAATCCCGACCCCTGGCGCTGGCTGTTCGAGACGGTGGGCGGCGGGCGGGTGCCGATCATCAACTATTCGGGCGGCACGGAGGTGTCGGGCGGCATCCTGAGTTGCAATCCGCTGCTGCCGCTCAAGCCCTGCGCGTTCAGCACCGTCGTGCCGGGCATGGCCGCCGACGTGGTCGACGCGGAGGGCCGGCCGGTGCGCGGCGAGGTGGGCGAACTGGTTATCCGCCGGCCATGGGCGGGCAGCACGCGCGGCTTCTGGCAGGATCCCGACCGCTACCTGGAGACCTACTGGTCGCGCTTCCCCGGCGTCTGGGTCCACGGCGACTGGGCTATGATCGACGCGGATGGCTTCTGGTATATCCTGGGCCGCTCGGACGACACCATCAAGATCGCGGGCAAGCGCGTCGGCCCGGCGGAGGTCGAGTCGGCGGCGGTGGCCCACCCCGCGGTGGCCGAAGCGGCGGCCATCGGCGTGCCCGACGAACTCAAGGGGGAGGCGCTGGTGGTGTTCGTGCACCTGCGGCCCGCCTACGCCGAGAGCGAGGCGTTGCGCGCCGAGATCGAGCAGGCCATCGTGACCCGCCTGGGCAAGACGCTGAAGCCGCAGGCCGTCAGGTTCGTGCGCGACATGCCGCACACGCGCAACGGCAAGATCCTGCGCCGCCTCATCCGCAACCGCTACCTCGACGCCCCGCTTGGCGACACCTCCTCGCTGGAGAACCAGGCCGCGCTGGACGCCATCGCCGCCGCGACATAGGGCCGCACCGGTGATGCATCCGACGCTCGTCCTGTTCTCGGGGTTGCCCGGCTGCGGCAAGACGACCCTGGCCCGGCAGGTCGCGACAGCGCTGCCCGCACCGCTGCTGGCGAAGGACCGGGTGCAACGCGTCTTACGCGACCATGTGCCGGGCGCCGCGCCGGTGGACGGCTACCGCCTGCTGCTCGACCTGGCCGACGAGCAACTCGGCCTGGGGGTGAGCGTGGTGCTCGACGCCGTCTTTCCGCTGGCCGAATTTCGTGACGAAGCGCGGGCCGTTGCCGCCCGCCACGCCGCCCGGTTCCGCCCGATCTACTGCTACTGTTCGGACGAAGCGGTCTGGCGAGCGCGTGTCGCCGCGCGGGTCCAGTACGTGCCGGGCTGGACTCCTGTTGGCTGGGAAGAGGTAGAGCGGCTGCGCGGTTTCTACGAACCATGGGACCCGGCAGCCGCGCTCTTCGTGGACGCGCTGGATCCGCCCGCCGCCAACCTGGCGCGGGTGCTGGCGTATCTACGGGACGCCGCTACTCGCCCGCCACACTGATTCCGATGGGCGACAGGCCGGTTTGAAACCGGCCCCTACACCGCGATCGGGCGGCAGAGCGATTTGCAACCGGCCCCTACACCGCGATCGAGCGGGAAGCCGGTTTCAAACCGGCCCCTACGACTCACAATCACCGAGGATGACTACTACTGCTTGAGCGCCCAGAGGTAGGCCACGGCGGAGCGGGCGATGCCCTGGCCGTTTTCGTAAAACGGGCGGTAGTAGGCGATGAAGCGCGCCGCCTCGTCCGGCGTCAGCACCGTGTCCAGCACCTCGCCCAGGCTGGGCACGCGCGGGTTGCCGGGGATGCGGATCGCCACGTCCCAGGGCGCGGTGGGCAGCAGCGGCTTGATGGCGGCCTGGTACTCCAGGTGGATCTCGCGGAACCCGGCTTGCTCGGCCAGGGTGAGCAGGTCGCGCTCGTCAAAGTCGAGCATCGGATCGGTATCGAAGGGCTGCAACCGGTCGTACACGGCCAAAATCTTGCCGGCGATCTCCTGAATCGGGGTCAGGTCCAGCCCGCCCAGGCGGGTCGCGGGGCCGCCAAAGCGATTGATCGGCTCGAAGATCGACAGCCGCCCGCCCGGCTTGAGCACGCGGTGGAACTCGGCGAAGGCCGCCTGCTTGGCCGCCACGTAGATCAGCACCGAGCGGGTGGTCACGGCGTCCACGGAATCCGGCGCCACGGCGGACAGGTCGCCGGCGGGCGCCCGCAGGAAGCGGCAACGCCCCAGGGCGCCCGACTCGGCGGCGAGGCCCCGGCAGTGGTCGAGCAGGTCCTGCGAGATATCGCTGAAGATGACGGTGCCGGCCGGCCCGACCAGCGGCAGCGCGCCGAAGGCGATCAAGCCGTCGCCGCAGCCCACGTCGAGCAGGGTGGCGCCTGGCTGGAGGTCGGTGTTCGCCAGCACCTTCTCGCGTATGGGCGCCAGCGCGGCGACCATCACTTGGGCCTGGGCCGGGTCGCCGCCATAGCGGCCCCGCAGCAACCACTCGGCCCACTGGTCGCGCGCCGGCTCGGCCATGCGGCTCCCTCCTGCTAGCGGATCAATAACCGGGCGGGCGCCGGAAAGGCCCGGCCACCTCGGCGAGGCGCCCGGCCACCGCCAGCAGCCGTTCGTCGGCCCAGCGGCGCCCGACCACCTGCACACCGATGGGCAGGCCGTTCGCGTCCTGCCCGGCGGGGATGACCACCACCGGGTGGCCGGTGAGATTGAAGATGCCGCAGTGGCCGATGATGCGCCAGTATTTCGTCGCCACGCCGTCCACCAGCAGCGGGGCGTCCGTAGCGCAGTGCGGGAAGGCGTTGGTCATGGCAACCGGGCAGATCAGCGCGTCCCAGTCGTCAAAGAAGGCTTCCCAGGCGGCGATGAGCGCGTCGCGGCGATAGAGCGCGGCGAAATATTCGCCCAGCGTGGGCACCGGCCCGTCCGCCGGGTCGTTGAAGGCGGCCTGGATGGCCTTGGAGAGCGTGGCCCGCAGCCGCACCTGCTCCTCGAAGCTCACATCAGGCAGGCGTTCCTCAATGCGGGCCCCGTTCTCCGCCAGCGCGGCGGCCAGATGCTCCAGGGCGGCGCGGGTGGCCGCCGTGACCGGCAGGCCGGGGAAGGTGGGCGCCCAGGCCAGACGCAGGTCGGCCAGGGGCGGCGGGGGCGGCGGCTGGGTCACGAGTAGCGGCGGCACGTCGGGGTCGCCCCGGTCGGCCCCGGCGATCAGGTGGAAGGCCAGCGCCAGATCGTCCACGGTGCGCGCCAGCGGGCCAATCGACCACATGATGCGGTGGGCGCGCGGCTCGTTGGGGATGTCGGGGATATGTCCGGCCATCGACACGCGATGCTCGGTCGGCTTGAGGCCGAAGAGGCCGCAAAAATGGGCCGGGATGCGGATCGACCCGGCAAAGTCGCTGCCGATGTCCAGCGGCGTCATCCCCGCCGCCAGCGCCGCCGCCGCCCCGCCACTGCTGCCGCCCGGCGTGCGCTCCAGATCCCACGGGTTGTTGGTGCGCCCGAAGATGGTGTTGTCGGACTGGATGTCCATCAGCAGCGGCGAGACGTTGGTTTTGCCCATGAGAATCGCCCCGGCGCCCTTCAGCCGCGCGGCGACGGTGCCGTCCTCGGCCGGGACATAGCCGGCCAGCGCGGGCACCCCGGCGGTGGTGCGCATGCCCGCGGTGCTGTGGCCGTCCTTCAGCGTGATCGGCACGCCGTGCAGTGGCCCCCAGCTTTCGCGGCGGGCCAGGGCGGCGTCGGCTTCCCTGGCCCGCGCCCGCGCGCCCTCCGCGTCGAGCGTCACGATGGCGTTCAGCGCCGGGTTGCAGCGGGCGATGCGGGCCAGGTAGGCGTCGAGCACCTCGACCGCCGAGACTTCGCGGGCGCGGATGGCGGCGGCGATTTCGCCCGCCGAGGCGTAAATGGGATCTTGCATGGCGATTACAGGTTACCCTTGCGCCTCCTGTAGCAGTTCCCAGAGCCGGCTAGGGCTGAGCGGGATCTCGCGGATCTCCAGCCTGGTATCGGCGAAGGCGTTTTCGAGCGCCTGGGCAAACAGCGGGCCGACGGGGATGGCGCCCGCCTCGCCCGCGCCCTTCACGCCGATCGGGTTGAGCGGCGACGGCGTCTCTTCGTGGCCCACGGCGATGGGCGGCACATCGCTCGCCGTGGGCAGCAGGTAGTCCATGAACGAGGCGTTGAGCAACTGGCCGTTCTCGTCGTAGATCAGTTGCTCGTAGAACGCATTGCCCAGGCCCTGCGCCACGCCGCCGTGCACCTGGCCTTCCAGGATCAGCGGGTTGATCACCGTGCCGCAGTCGTGGACGACGACATAGCGGTGGATCTTCACGTTGCAGGTGTCGGGGTCGACTTCGAGGATCAGCGCGTGGGCGCCCGCCGCCGTCGCGCCCATGGGCGGGCCGAAGTAGGCCGTGGCTTCGAGGCCCGGTTCCGTGCCCGGCTGGACCGCGCCGCGCAGGGGGTTGGCCTTGCGGGCCAGGTCGGCCAGGCTGATGCGTGCTGTCGGTACGCCGCGCACCTGGGCGTAGCCGTCCACCAGTTCGATGTCCTCGACCGCGGCCTCCAGGTTGTCGGAGGCGAGTTGCAGCGCCTTCTCGCGCACGCGCACGGCGGCGGCGTGGATGGCGTTGCCCGCGACCGTGGCGCCCCGGCTGGCGAAGGTGCCGGTGCCCCAGTTGAACTGCCCGGTATCGCCGGTGGAGACGAGCACATCCTTCAGCGGCATGCCCAGTTGCTGGGCGGCGATCTGCGCGAAGCTGGTGTAGTGGCCCTGGCCCTGCGTGCCCACGCCTGTGACGACCGTGACCTTGCCGGTCGCCTCGATCTGGATGCGCGCGCCCTCGTAGGGGCCGATGCCGGTGCCCTCGACGTACATCACCACGCCGATGCCCACGCGCTTGCCTGCGGCACGCAGCCGGGCGCCCTCCTCCCGATCGAATGTGTCCCAGCCGATCATCTGGAGCGTCTTGTCCAGGATCGGCTCGTAGTTGCCGCTGTCGTAGGTCAGCTTGGTGAAATCCTGGAAGATGATCTCGTTCGACCAGGGGAATTTGTCGGGCGGGATGAGGTTGCGGCGGCGGATCTCCACCAGGTCGAGGCCCAGCTCTCTGGCGGCGAAGTCGAGCAGCCGCTCCACCACGAACACGCCGTGCTGCCGCCCCGCGCCGCGGTAGGGCGTGACGATGGTCTTGTTAGTGAAGACGGCTTTGAACTCGGTGTAGTAGTCCGGGATCACATACGGCCCCAGCAGCGTGCATTGCGTGTTGAGCGGCACGGTCAGCCCGTAGGGGTCGTAGGCGCCGGTGTCGTGCAGGAACACGTCCTTCACGCCCAGGATGCGCCCGTCTTTGGTCAGCGCCATCTCGGACTCGTGGACCTGCCCGCGCTCCTGGGTCATGGCGGTGAAGTTCTCCAGGCGGTCCTCGATCCACTTGACCGGGCGGCCCAGGCGCATCGCGGCCCAGGGCACCAGCGTTTCCTCCGGGTAGAACATCATGATCTTGGGGCCGAAGCCGCCGCCCACGAACGGCGCGACCACGCGCACCTGCCGCTCGGCCAGGCCCAGCATCCCGGCCAGCCCGTTGCGGATGGGGATGGGCGCCTGGGTCGAGTCCCAGACGGTAAGGTGGCGGGCCAGCGGGTCGAACTGCGCGACGACGCCGCGGCCCTCCATCGGCGCGGCGGTGCCCCGGTCGTACAGGAAGCGGCGCTTGATGATCACGCCGGCCTGGGCGCGCGCCCGGTCGTAGTCGCCCTTGGTCTGGATGACGTGCGCGGCCATGTTCGATCCCACGTCCTCATGCACCAGCGGCGCGTCCGGGGCCATGGCCGCTTCCAGGTCCACTACGGCGGGCAGCGGTTCGTAATCGACCACGATCTGCTCGGCGGCGTCTTCGGCCAGGTAGCGGCTCTCGGCCACGACCATAGCGATGGGTTCGCCGACATAG
>DASSGZ010000060.1:0-17328 GCA_035693165.1 Chloroflexia bacterium
TGGGCGGGCCGTAGAGGCGCACGCGGATGGTGCGCGCCGCGCCGTCGCCGAAGGTCGCCTGGACCGAAATATAGAACGTATCGTTGGGGCCGTAGACACTGACCGGGTCGCAGAGCGCGCCCGCGTCGATGCGCCGGCACAGGCCCGCGGTTACGCCGTTGATCGACGTAATCGGGGTCAGGTTGGTGATCCCACCACTCGGGCCACCGGGGTTGGTCGCCCCGCCGGTGCCGCCCCCACCCACGGCGCCCGGCAAGGGCGGCAGCGTGGGCGTCACGCCGATCAGCCCGCCGATGGGTGTGGGCTGGGCCGCCGCCGTGGCGATGGCCCGCGCCGTCTCCGTCGCCTGCGCCCCGGTAAACGCAATCGGGGTGAAGATAACAGTGGTCGGCACGGGCAGGGTGCCGCTCCCCGGCGCCCCCACGGGGGTCCGCCCATGGACCATGCCCAACTGCAGCAGCAACCCGATCAACAGGAACACCAGCAGCAGAGTGCCGACGGCGCCGAGCATCGCCAGCGCGCTGGAAATGGGCGGCGCGGGCGGGCGCGCGGCATAGGCGGGGTAGGGATCGACCACCACGGGCGCCCCGGCGGGCGCGTTCGTGCTAACCAGCACATCGCCGCAGCGCGGGCAGATTGTGTCGTCGTCGTAGAACTTGCGGTGCTGCTGGTAGGAAAGACAATCCGGGTTTGGGCACTGTTTCATGTCCGGCTCCCTGCCGGCGTACGCCTTGCCGCGCCGCCGGGCATATCGGGTATAATGAAACGGAAGTCTACGTCACTGAAAGGTAGCCCATGCGAGCCGACCGCCTCCGTTTCGGATACACGGATAGTATACACCTGCTGCCTCTCATCCACCCCTTGCGCGCCGGGTGGGTCTATCCCACCGGGCTACAACTGGAACTGGTGCCCCTGGCCCCACCGGCACTAGAGCAGGCATTGGGCCAGGGCGACCTCGACGGCGGGCTGGTCGGCCCGCTCACCTATACGCGCCTGCGCGGCGGCCTCGAAGCCATGCCGGGCATTGGCCTGGCGAGCACGGGCCCCAATAGCCTGGCCGTGCTGCAAAGCCGCACCCGGCCCGACCAGCTCGACGGCCAGACCGTCGCCGTCACGCCGTCCGCGCAAGATACGACAGCGGCGGCGCTGTTGCAGGTGCTGGCCGACCCGTTTTTCGGCGTGAACCTGGCGCCGGCCCCCGAATCCACAATAGCACCGGGCGGCGACCCGCCCCCGCCCCGCCTCCTGAGCGGCGACGCGGCGGTGCAGGCGCGGCTGCCCTGGCTGCTCTACGAAGCGCGCTTCAGCCCCAGCGCCTTTGCCGCCGAGGAGCGCGCCCTGGCAAAAGGCCGCCCTCTGCCTGCCACCACCAACCCGGCGCCCGCGCCCGACCCGCAGACCATCGGCTATGCCGAAGACCTGGGCGCCGCCTGGTGGGTCTTCAGCGGCACGCCGATGGTCTGGGCGCTGGGCGTGCTGCGCGGCGAGTGGCTGCAACAGCCCGAAGCCGTCGTCGCCGTGGTGCGCGCCTTCCAGCAGAGCCGGGTGGCCGCCCGCGAACAGGCCGCCACAGTGCTGGCGGCGGCGGCCGCCCAGGCCCAGGTGCCCGAATCCGCCGTGCAGGCCCTGTTCGACCGGCAGACCGTCGAGATCGGGGCGGCAGAACAGGGCGGGCTGGCCGCCTTCTACCGCTACACCGGCAAGCTGCGCCTCACCTGAGCGCGGGCTACTCCTCCTCGCCCGGCGGCGGCGGAGCGCCCGCGTCGATGGCATGCTCGCCGCTCGTGTAGAGCCGCCCGCCCAGGTGGTGCAACAGCCGCCCGCTCTCCTGATCCGGCAGCCAGTGCTCGGCGAAAGCCGTCTCCTCGGCCCAGGCGGCCAGCACCTCGGCCACAAACAGCGTATGGTCGCCCTGCTCGCTGGCGCCCACCACCCCGCACTCCAGGTGGGCCACGCATTCTTCGATCCAGGGCGACTCGACCTGGCGGGCCGAGACGGCATGCAGCCCGGTTTCCGCGAACTTATCGTGATCCGCGCCCGACACGCTGCCGCAATGCTGCACCTCGCGCAGCAGGCCCGCGTGGGGCACGTTGATCGTGAACTCGTCGCTGCGCGTGATCAACTCGTGCAAATGGCGCACCGGCTCGACGGCAATCACCACCAGCGGCGGGTCGCCGCTCAGCGGCATGGCCCAGGCCACCGTGGTCACGTCGACATGGCCCTTCACCGACGCCGTCACAAGCACCACCGGCCCCGGCCCCAGCACGCGGTGGATGAGATGGCGCGGCACCGGTCTTTTCATGAATCCCGCCTCCCACGGCGCTTCCCTCATCGCGGCATAGCGCCGGTCGTAGCAGGAAGCGCGCCATTGTTATGTTAAGCCAATTATATGCTGGATTCGCGGGTTGCGCAAGGGGGGCAGCGCCTACCATTCGGTCGGAATGGAGATAGACACCGCAGAGGCGCGGAGAACGCAGAGAATTAGATGGAATGTGACTAAGAGTTCGGATAAACTACCGCCTCGGCAGCGTCGAACCACGCCCAGGTGAGCCGCGAGTGGTTCGCGGAAATCTCCTAAACACCACTTTTATTAATGATCTCTGTGTTCTCTGCGTCTCTGCGGTGAATCGAGACGGATGGCAAGCGCCGCCGAGGCGGGAAAGAGCCGGCTAGTGGGCGGCCAGCCAGGTGAGGACGAAGTCGGCCAGCCACTGGCGGCGCTTGTTGTAGATCTGCTGGTCCACGTCGGCGACCAGGTGGAGTTCGGCGGTGGGGATGGCCTGGGCCAGCGCGTGGCTCATCGCCGGGGTGTTGAGCGTGTCGTCGGCCCCGTTGATGATCAGCACCGGGCAGGAGATGCGGCCCGCTTCGGCCATGCTGATGTTGCCCCCCGCGGCAATCCGGTCGCGGACGGCGCCGGCCCAGCCGCGCCAGATAGCGCGCGCGCCATCCAGCCCATATTCGCGGATCGCTTCGGCGCGCGGGCTGGTGTCGTCGGGGGCGGGTGGAGTATCCCAGGTATCGAGGGTGGGTAGCACGTCGAGCAAGCTCGGGTGCAAGGCGCCGGTCACGCTCACCGCGACCACAGCGCGCACCAGCGCGGGACGGCGGATCGCAAGCAACAGCGCGATCTCGGCGCCGTCGGCCACGCCCATGACCACGGCCTGGGCAATCCCCAGATGATCGAGCAAGGCCGCCATGTCGGTGGTATCGCGCTCATAAACGTCCGGCGGAAAGGTGCGCGGCCCCGGCTCCGACCGGCCATAGCCTCGCAAGTCGGGCGTGATCACCCGATATTGGCGGGCCAGGATCTGCATCAGATGGGCCTGGCTGCGGCCGGTTTCGAGCAACCCGTGGAGCAGCAGCAGCGGCGTGCCCGTGCCCGCCTCTTCATAATAGATGTCCGCCCCATTGACCTGCACCTGCGGCATAATACCTTCCTCCTCCCACCGTCTCTACCGCGCTATCCTACCACAAGGTGCCACGTCTCGCAATAGGACAGATGCACGAGCGCGCGCCATCAGCATAAAAAAGGTGAACCGCGAATCGGTCGCACGTTGTAGTTTTGTTAGACTTTGGGTGTATAATGAGACCAGGGTCTGTTAGCCATGTCAGGAGACCACGCATGCGCTGTCCATTTTGCGGAGCAGCCAATCGCGCCGACGTTACCTTTTGCTACGCCTGCGGGGAATCGCTGGATCCGGAGATCGCGCCCGCCGTGCCGGCGCCCCCGCCGCCCGCCCTCCCCCGCTGGCGCCGCCTGCCCTGGGAACTGCTGCTGGGCGCCGGCATCCTGCTGGTTATCCTCGCGGTCGCCGTAGTCGCGGGCTGGCAGGAGACGATCCGCACCGAACAGGCGCGGCACTACCGCGCCGGCCAGCAGGCGCTGGCCGCCGGGCACCTCGACGAGGCCCTGCCCGCCTTCCAGCAAGCCGGCTCGTACCGGGACGCCGCCGGGCTGAGCGCCCGCCTGGCGCCCCAGGTGGCCCAACTGGAAGCCGGCTATCGCGCGGGCGTGGCGGCCGCCGCATCCGGGGCCTGGTGGGACGCGGCCCGTGCGCTGAGCGCCGCCGCCAACATCCAGGCCTCGTATCGCGATGTGGGGACCCGGTTGCAGGAAGCCCGCGACCACGCCGGCCCCATCTTCTACCGCATGGCCGACAACAACGGCGAAGTGGCCCTCTGGTGGGCCAACGCCGACGGCACCGCCCCGCGGCGCCTGCCCTTCAGCACCCCCACCTCTGAATTACTCGCCGTCTCGCCCGACCAGCACTGGGCGGTCTACAGCCATGGTCCCGCCGCCCAGGCGGGCGCCGATCCGCAAGGCCCCTTCCTGCTCGACTTGCAGCAGGTGAGCGTCACCTCGCTGGCCCAGCGCTACCGCGAACTGCAGGGGGCCGTGCGCGTGCGCTTCCGCGACGACAGCCAGGGCTTCTGGTGGGGCTACGACAACCAGGCGTTTTACTATGACCTGCGCACCCATACCGGCCTGCCGTTGAGCGAGATGCCCGCCGCGGTCGACTCCGGCCATGGCACCCTGTTGCTGAACCGCACCTTCGCGGGCGACGCGGATATCCGCGGGCGGCTGCTGCTGAGCGATCCCCTGGGCCGCCAGCGCATCCCGCTGGTGGAGGAGCCGGGCGAGATCCACGACGCCCGGTTCAGCGCCGATGGGCGCTATCTGCTCTATACCGTGAACGCGCTGCCGGTGAAGGACGCCGCGGGCCGGCGCATCGTGACGGCGACGCTGATCCTGCAAGACCTGGATGCCGGCGATGCCCCTGTGCGTACGGAACTCGACCATGTGCGCGCCCTGATCGACGACCAGCCCATCGGCTGGCTGCGCATGGACTTTATCCCGAATACGTCCACGGTCGTCATCCTGCGGGGCGAGGGCGAGCACTGGACGCTCAGCGCCCGGCCCGCGAACGGGGCCATCCACAAACTGGCCGAGGGCGCCGCCGTGGGCCGGCAAGATCCCGATCTCCTCGCCGTGCTGGCCGTGCCGAACAGCAGCCAGTTAGCCGTCAGCCTGACGGTCGCCAACGGCCGCCGCACCGATCTCACGCTGCTGACCCTCGACGGCGGGCGGACGGCCATCGCGCCGAGCACACTGTCGGGCCGCTGGACGGGCTTCTCGCCCGACGGTCACCTGGCGCTGATCACGCAGCGCGATCCGAAGGCCGCCACCGTCGCCCGCCAGGTGCGGCTGGCGCCCCTGGATCATAGCACCGCGCCGGCCACGCTACCGTTTGCGCTCGGTCCGTCCGGCACGAGCCGGGCCGGCGACCCGGTCTTCACCAGCGACGGCCGGCGCCTGTTCGTGATCAGTACCTTCGACGGCCATCCGGGCCTCTACGCGGTGCGCCCGGACGGCAGCGATCCGCAGTTGGTGATCGCGGGCGCCACCGCGTTCTGGACCGGCCAGGTCATGGCGCACCCCTTGCTTACAGATCACACCAACAGTATGTTCCTGGACCCGTGAATCTCCGCCCCGGCGCTACACGGAGCGGGATTCGATATGGATACCTGATCCCGGCAAAGCCGGGTGAACCCTGACGGCGGGCTGCCATGCGATGCCCTTACTGCGGCACGGTTAACCAGCAGTACGCGACTTTCTGCCTGGGCTGCGGAGAGACGCTGGACGCCCCGCGCCCTGCGGACGGCGCACCGGCGGAGTCGCACGAAGAGAGCACGGGACCGGGCAGCGGGCCGGGCCGGGCGGCAGCGCAAGCGCCCGCCCGCCGGCTGCGCCTGCCGCGCCGCATCGAGGGCTGGATCGGCATCGTCTGCGCCGTGATTTTGCTCGTGGCCGGGACGGGCGATGCCTGGGCGCAGCAGAGCCGCATCGACAGCTATCGCACCGGACGGGCCGCCGTCGCCGCCCGCGACTGGGACGCCGCCGCGCTCGAATTTGCTCGCGCGGGCGACTACCGCGACGCCGCCAAGCAGCAACGCACCGCCGCCAAGCAGGTGGCTGAGCGCGACCACCTCTACGCCACCGGCGCCGCCGCGGCGCAGAAGGGCGATTGGGCCACGGCGCGCAACGCGTTCGAGGGCGCCGCGCGCATCCAGCCGGCCTACGCCGACCTCAAGACGCGCCTGGCCCAGGCCCAGCACGAAGCCGGCAACCGGGCCGCCGCCGGGCTGGTGTACCGGGCGCAGACCGGGCCCGGCGCGGGACTCTATCTCCAGGGGCCACTAGACCGGCCCGTTGCCGCCTTGCCGGGCAGCGACGCCTTCAGCCAGGTGCTGGCCTTCTCGCCCGACGGGCGGTACATCGTCTACGATGGGCCGGGCACCGGGCGGCAGCGCACCCTCTCGCTGGCCGAGCTCGGGCCCGGCGACGGCACGGTCCGCACGCACCGTCGCCTCCCCGCCGGCCTCTCGCCGAGCGGCTGGGGCACGTTCTGTCCCGGCGGCTTCTGGTGGTTCAGCGCCACGGCCCCGACGCTCAGCTATTATGACCTGCGCACGGGCCAGGCCGGCGCGGTGCCCGGCCCCGCGGGCAGCCGCCTGCTGCACGCCGACAGCACCCACGGCGCCCTGTTGTTCGCGGCCCCGGCGACAGTAGACGGCCAGCCCGGCACCGCCATCGTGCGCACCGCCGCCGATGGGCGCGAGCCGCGCACCATCCTGACCAGCCCCGGTCGCGTCCTCAGCGCCGAGTTGAGCCCCGACGGCAACTGGATGCTCTATCAGCGCGAAGAACCGGGGTCCATGACGATCTACGGCCACGGCGGCGAGGATGCCGACTCCATCGGCGTCTGGTGGGACCATCAGCGCGCGGGCGCCAGCACCACGTTGCTGATGCTGACCTGGCTCAAGCCCACGACCCAGCCCTGGCCGCACGGACCGGGCGGCACGCCCCTGCCCCGCGAGCGGATGCTCGAACACCTCGTGGTGCCCGACGAGGCGCCGCAGGGCGGGGCGATCAGCGCCCACTTCGTGCCCGACTTGCCCGCGACCGTGGTAGCAAACCACATGGACCACAGCGGACGCACCATCACCATCTACGACGCGCCCACCGGCATCCAGACCACCTTCTGGCCGGACGCCGCCCCCCGGCCGAACCTGGCCGGGCCGTACTTCTCGCCGGGCGGCGGCTACCTGCTGATCGAGGAAGCGCGCAACGGCGGCGTGCGCCTGCTGACCCAGCCGCTGGGCCGCACGGCGCGGGGGGCCGGCCAGAGTGTGCCCGTGCAGGCGCCCGCAGGCAGCCTGGTCCTGGGTCAGGTCACGCTGCGCGACGATTATCTGCTCTACCTCGTCACTCGCCCGATGCGCGGCGGCGGGCGCGATGAATACTCGCTCTACAGCATTCCGCTGGCGGCGAGCGTGCCCAACCGGGAGCCGATCCTGCTGTTCAACGCGACGTACCGCTACACGGGTCTCGGCGACCCCAGCATCGCCCTCGCCCCCAGCGGCACCCTGCTGGCCTACGTCACCCCCGACGCGCGCCTGGTCGGCGTGCCCTTCGACGGCCGCGCCGCCACCGTCCTCGCCGGCAACGTCAACCAGGTCTGGTCCCCGCAACCCTGACGAGTGCTGAGTGCTGAGTCGAGACGAGTGGTCAGTGGTCCGTGGTCCGTGGTCAGTAGATGGTTCCTTGTCACTCTGAGCGCAGCGAAGAGTCTCGTCTTGTGTATCAAAGCGCGATCAGTCCCTACACCTTTGATCCCACGTCTCCTGACGGCTGTTCGCGGAGCGGTGCGTAGCGCATAGCTGACGGCTGACCGCCGCTAGGGAGTCGCGAGAGCCGAGAGCGCGCGGCGCGCCCAGAGGCCGCCGGGGTCGAGATCCTGGGCGGCTTCGAGGGCCGGGCGGGCGGCGGGGTCGCCGAAGCCCTTGAGGATGAGACCATAGTGGTACTGCGCCGAGGGGAGTTGCGGGTCGGCGGCGACGGCGCGGGCCAGCGTGGCCGCCGCCGTGGGGTCGTCGCCACAGAGATGCTGCGCCCAGCCCAGCGCGTCGAGGGCCGGCGCGCTGGGGCGGCGGTTCACCGCGCGCTGCGCGGCGTCGCGGGCCAGTGAGCAATCGTGGTGCACCGGCCCGGCCACGAAATAGAACTGCGCCAGCAAGAGCGACGTGTCGAGCGCCTGCTCATCGGGCGTGGCCGTGCCGAGGGCTTCGTGGGCGATCTGCTGCTGTTCGGCGGCCTTGTACTCGGCCTCGGCCACGTCGTCGAGCCCCTGCCCCTGCGCCCAGGCCGCCCGGTCGAGATGGGCCACCACGTTGCCCGGATCGCGGGCCAGCAGCGCGTCGAGCAGAGGCGCCGCCTCCGCCCACCGGTGCTGGGTGATCAGCAGCCGGGCGAGCAACTGGCGGGCCAGGTCGCGGTCCGGCGCCAGGCGCAGCGCCGCGCGATAACTGGCCTCGGCGCCCGCGGCGTCGCCCTGGCGCTGCTGGGCCAGCCCCAGGTAGGCATGGGCATCGGCCGGCGCGGGGTCGGCGGCCACGGCCTGGCGCAGCAGCGCCGCCGCCTGCGGCCACGCTTCCAGGCTCAGCAAGGCGTGACCCCAGTAGAGGGCCTGCGCCGCGGGCGGCGCGTTCGCCACCTGCGCGGCGCCTTGCAGGTCGGCCTCCAGCCGGGGGATAGTGTCGCTGATCACCGCCGGAGGCAAGCCTTCGGTCAGGTGCAGGTCGTCCAGGTGCAGGTCAGGGGTCACGGCCAGGGCGGGGTTTGTGGGCAGCGCAGCGCGCGCCATGGCCAGGGCCTGGCGGGCGGCGGCGGGATCCGTGGGCGCGGCCAGCGTCGCCAGGCGCACCCAGGCGCTGAGGATATACGGGTCGTGCGGCGGGGCGGGCAATCCCGCCAGCGTTCGGTATACTGCCGCGGCATCCGGCGCCCCGCCGGCCCAGCGGATCTCGCCCAGCCGCCATAGCGTGGCCCGGCGGATGGCATCCGTCGCCGTGCCCCCGCCAGACAATGGGGCCGGGGCCAGGATGGCCTGCGCGGCGGCGGAATCGCCCTGGGCGACGGCGATACGGGCGCGCTGGAGATCGATGAGCGCGGCGAGGGCGGGCGTGGTGTGCGCAGCGGGCAGCACGGCTGCGGCCCGCGCGAAATCGCGCCGCGCCAGGTAGGCATAGCTGAGCGAGAGATGGGCCTGCGCGCTGTCGTAGCCGGGGCCGCCGCCCGGCGGGGCCAGGTTGATCGCATCTTCGAGCGCGGTGACGGCGGCGCCGTAATGGCCCACCTGCAACAACTGCGCGCCCGCCCGCCACGCCTGCCCGCTGCGCGTGGCTTGCACCGACCAGGCTACCGCGCCGATGAGGCCCGCCAGCAACAGGAAGCGAGTGGCCCAGGCCAGGTTGGCCGGCCAGGGGCGGGAGGACGAATTGTGCGTCTGATCTGCCATAAGCGTGTGCGGCTCGCCCGCCGGGCGCAGGCTCGTGCCGGCCCGGCGCGTCACGGACAGTCGCCGCAGCCCAGCACCATTTCGTAGGCCGCTGCGTAAAGCGCCGCCGCGCGGGCCGGGGTGTAGCAGGCCAGGACGCGGGCACGCCCCGCCCGACCCAGTGCGCCCCGCTCGTCCGGATCGGCGGTCAACCGGGCCAGGATAGCGCGCAGGGCCGCCGCGTCGCCTTCGGGGAAGACGCAGCCTGCGCCGTCCACCACGCGCGGCAACTCGCCGGAGTCTGACGTGACCACCGCGTTCTCGCAGGCCATCGCCTCGACGGCGGCGCGGCCAAACTGCTCACGCCAGTTAGCGCGCGTCTCCGACGGTACCACCCAGATATCGCCCGCGCTCAGCGCCGCCACCAGCCGCGCATGGGTCAGCGATCCCAGGAAATGCACTCGCGCCGTGGCCCCGCCGGCGGCGACCCGTGCCTCCAACGCGGCGCGCTGCGGCCCGCCGCCTGCCAGCAGCAGGTGCGGCCCCGACGCATCGGCGGGCAAGCCCAGGAAGGCGTCGAGCAGGGTCGTGATCCCCTTCTCCTCGACCAGTTTCCCGGCATAGCCGATCACAACCGCGGCGGGCGGGATCGCCAGTTCGGCGCGCAGGGCGGCGCGCGCCGCCGGATCGCGCCGGAACACCGCCGGGTCGGTCGGCAGGGGGATCACGCGCAAGGGGCCGCGGTAGCCCTTGCGGCGTAGGGTCGCGGCAACCAGATCGCCGCAGGCCAGGATGGCATCGGCGTGGCGAAAACAGTAGCGCTCGAACCAGCGGAACGGCGGCGGGTAACGCTTGACGATGTTCTGCGCGGCGTAGAGCAACACCGGTACGCGCCGCCCCCAGACCCGCTCCAGCAGCGGGCGCAGCAGCAGGATCAGGAACGGCAGGAAGCTGTGCGCTTCTTCGTACACATGGAGCACGTCGGGCCGGATACGCAGCAGGCGGATGAGCAGGCCGGGGAAGAAATAGAGGTAGTAGTGGTGCGGAAACAGCACCGGCGCGGGATGAATCGTGTAGCACTCGGCGCGGCGCCGCTCCAGGGCCACCATCTGCCCGGCGCGCTCGGGCCACGCCTCCGGCACCAGCAGGTGCATGTCCCAGCGGCCCTGCGCGGCCAGGGCGGCAAGCGGCTTCTGGTACTCGGCCATCACCGCCGCGTGCCAGATCCAGAGAACGCGCGTGCCGCCTGCCTCCGCCGCCGGGTTATGCTGCTTTGCGTGTCGTATCAAGTGACGGATCGATCCTATGCCTATCGGCCGCTACGCGCCCGCGGGTTGTGCCGGGATGCCAATACTCTACTATACCACACTTATCCGCGGGCGCTGTCGAGATAGGCGCGCACCGTGCGGGCGGCGGTGACGGCGGGATCGAACCGGGCGGCGCGGGCGCGCCCGCGGGCGATCAACTCGGCGCGCAGACCGGCGTCATGCCAGAGGCGGGCGAGCGCGGCGGCCCAGGAATCGGCCTCGCAGGGGGGCACCAGCAGGCCCGCGTCGCCCACGATTTCGGGCAGCGAACTGGAATCGGCGCAGATGACCGGCGCACCCGCCGCCATCGCCTCCAGCGGGTCATAGCCGAACCCCTCATAGCGCGAGGGGAAGGCAAAGAGATGCGCCCCGGCCAGCAGCAGGCGCTTGTCGCCTTCGCTCACCCGGCCCAGGAAGCGCAACGGCCCATCCGCGCCCGTCTCCAGGCCCAGGCGGGCGGCCAGCGCGGGCAGGTCGGGATAGAGGCCGCCCGGCTCCGGCAGCCGCCCGGCCACCGCCAGCACCGGGGCCGGTTCCCCGGCCTGCCGCAACGCCGGTAGCGCCGCGGCCCAGGCCCGCAGCAGCAAGGGCACATCCTTGCGGGCGTCGAAGCCGCCAATATAAAAGGCGTAGCGCGGCGGCAGGCCGAAGCGCGCCCGCACCTCGGTCACGGCCTCCGGCGGCACCGGCGCGCGGAACTCGGGCTCGATGCCCAGCAGCACCGTGCGCACCCGCGCGGGCGGCAAGTGAAAGAAGCGCAGCACATCGCGCCGGGATGCTTCGGAGTCGGCCAGCACCAGGCGGGCGCGGCGGCATCCGGCCTGGGCCAGGCGCAGGTAGAGCCGCAAGGCCCGCGAGGCGCGGTAGGCGGGCAGCACCCAGGGGATCAGGTCGTGCGCGGTGACGACGACCGGGCAGGGCGCCACCAGCGGCGCGGCCAGGTAGGGACTGTGCAACACATCGGCCCGCACGCGCCGCGCGGCCGCGGGCAAGCCGATCTGCTCCCACCAGACCTGGGTCAGGTTGGCGTTGCGCCCGGCAAACGGCCCCGCCGGGGCGATCAGCACTCCGCGTTGCGCGTCGGTGGGCGGGCGCTCCTGCGGCGCGCCGGGGCAGAGCAGCACGAACTCGTGCCCGGCACTCTTGGGCACGGCGGGCAAATATGCCCAGAGCCGGCGCAGGTACTGGCCGCTCCCGGTATAGGGGTTATCCCAGAAAAACCCGTTGACGGCGATGCGCATGAGGGTCGCTTACAGGCGCGGCGGCGCGGCCCCCGGCATCCGGACGCCGGGCAACCGCGCCGCCGGCGCGAGGTGGCGGTGGTTACGCGGCCTGCAGGCGGCGCACGATCTCGTCGGCGACCGCCGAGGTGCTGAGCGCCGTCGGGTCGTCGCGGTTGGGCTTGAGGTCGTAGGTCACATACTTGCCTTCGGCGATAAGGCCGTCCAGCACCTGCTCCAGGCGGTCGGCGGCGGCGTGCTCGCCCAGGTAGCGCAGCATCATCACGCCGCTGAACATCATCGCCATCGGATTGACCTTGTTCTGCCCGGCGTATTTGGGCGCGCTGCCATGGATGGGCTCGAACAGGGCCACGCCCTCGCCGATGTTGGCCCCCGGCGCCACGCCCAGCCCGCCGACCAGCCCGGCGCAGAGGTCGGAGATGATGTCGCCGTAGAGGTTGGGCAGCACCAGCACGTCATATAGCTCGGGCTTCTGCACCAACTGCATGCACATGTTGTCGACGATCACGTTCTCGAAGGCGATGTCGGGGTACTCTTTCGCCACGTCTTCCGCCGTGCGCAGGTACAGCCCGTCGGTGGCCTTCATGATGTTGGCTTTGTGCACCGCGCTGACCTTGTGCCGCCCGTTGGCCTTGGCATAGTCGAAGGCAAACTTGACGATGCGCCGGCTGCCGCTGATGCTGATCGGCTTGATGCTGATGGCCGAGTCGGGGCGGATCTTGGCGCCGTTATGCTCGGCGATCCAGGCGATCAAGTCGGCGGTCTCGGTCGCGCCCTCGTTGAACTCGATCCCGGCATACAGGTCCTCGGTGTTTTCGCGCACGACGATCAGGTCGATGTTCTCATAGCGCGAGCGCACGCCGGGCCGGGTCTTGCACGGGCGCACGTTGGCGTAGAGGTCGAGCGCCTTGCGCAGCCCCACGTTGACGCTGCGGAAGCCCTTGCCCACCGGCGTAGTGATCGGCCCCTTGAGCGCCACCTTGTTGCGCCGCACGGACTCGATCACCGAGTCGGGTAGGGCGCTGCCGGTCTTTTCGGCCACCGCCGTCCCGGCTTCCTGCACGTCCCATTCGAGCGGCACGCCGGTAGCGTCGAGCACACGCCGGGTCGCCTGGCTAATCTCTGGACCAATGCCGTCCCCCGGAATCAGCGTTACGGTATACATGACGTCCTTGTCCTTTCGCACAGCTAGGCGGACCCAGGCCCGCCCCTCACACTCTGGAAGCACCCCATTATAGCCGATCCGCCACGGCGCGCGCTACCGGTCCGGCGAGGCCGGGTGCTAGTCATGCTTTTCCGCGCAAGGCGACATCAGGGCGCCCGACCAACCTAACCCCCCTGCCCCCCGTCCCGCGGCGGGAAGGGGGGAATCGTTCCCGCCAGGAAAAGTAACTCCCCTCTCCGCGGCGGAGAGGGGTCGGGGGAGAGGTTGCCCCGCCCGCCCGGTGAGGCCGGCAGGTCGCCTTCGTAGCCGTAGCGTGCGGCTGGTGGGGTATACTCCCGCCGCGGCGGCGCCACCGCACGCACGCTTGACACCCCTCACGGGCGTTGCTAGAATAGCCGCAGAGAGAAGGGGCGCGCCATGCCGGCTATCCGCCGCATAACCCAATACCGGGGCCGGCCATGCGGATAGCAACGCCCGGCCCCGCCCGCTCCCACCTGCTGCTCCTGGCGACCCTTGTGCTGGTGCTGGGCGGCGGCAGCCTCTGGCTGGCCCTGGGCACCGCCCGGCCCCTGGAAGCGCCGCCCCTGCCGTCCGCCAACACCGCCCTGCCGTCCGCCACCCCGGCGTCCGCCCGCAGCCCCACCGCCACCATCACCGCCGCTGTCGGGCCCACCGCCACCGCCACACCCGCGCCGCACGCCGGGCGCGCGATCCTCAGCCGCAATCTCGTCGCCGCCGGGCATAACAACCGGCCCGCCAACATGGTTGGCTATCTACAGAAGCATAATCAAGTGCGCATGGAAACGCAATTCGGCCATCCCGCCTGGTTATGCCTGATCAGCACCCATCCGGCTACGGCTCATGGAGAGGCCCCGCATGTCCACGCCATCTGACAATATCGCAATCGCCCGGCGCTACTTGCAAGCCATCGAGGCCGGGCGCACCGGCGCGGATCTGGCGGCGTTTTTCACCCCGGATGTCGTCCAGGACGAATTCCCGAACCGCCTGGTGGCGCAGGGGGCGCGCCACGACCTGGCCGCTATGCTTGCGGGCGCGGAGCGAGGGCAGCGGGTAGTTGCGCGCCAGCAGTATGATGTACGCAACGCGCTGGCGACCGGCGACCAGGTCGCCCTGGAGGTCGTGTGGACGGCGACGCTGCGCGTGCCGGTCGGTAGTCTGCCGGCGGGCGGCGAGATGCGCGCCCATTTCGCGGTGTTCCTGGAATTTCGCGACGGCAAGATCGCCGCGCAGCGCAACTACGATTGCTTTGACCCCTTTTGACAACCCGCCACGGGTAGGCGACAGCGCAGCAACGGCATAGCCGATCAGAATCAGGAGCAAACCTATGATTACGTTGGGTCGTAATATCACGCTAAACCTGGAGGCGGCGCTGAGCCACGAGTGGCTGGTGACAAACGGGCTGGGCGGCTACGCGGCAGGCACGATCCCCGGCGTCAACACCCGCCGCTATCACGGCCTGCTGATTGCCGCCCTCAAACCGCCGGTCGAGCGCACCATGCTGGTGGCCAAGTGCGACGAAGAAGTCGAAATGGACGGCGTCACCTATTTCCTGGGCGCGAACGAATACCCGGACGACCGCATCCACCCTGGCGGCTTCGTCCACCTGGAGTCGTTTGAATACCACAACGGCATGCCCAGCTTCCTGTACCGGGTCGGCCCCGCGTTTCTACGCAAAACCATCTGGATGGAGTACGGGCGCAACACGACCTATTTGCGCTACAGCGTCGTGGACAGCCCCTACCCCATGAGCCTGATCGTGCGCCCGTTCGTCAATTACCGCGACCACCACAGCCTGACCAAGGGCCGGCTCGACTGGAACTTCGAGGTGCTGGTGCGGCCCATCGGCGGCGGATGCGCGATCAAGGCCACGCCGGAGGCCCCGCCCCTGTATCTCATCGCCTTGCCGCGCGCCGCGTTCACGCCGTCCGGCGTCTGGTACTGGAACTTTCTCTACCGCGCCGAGCGCGAACGGGGCATGGATTACCTGGAAGACCTCTATCTGCCGGGCGTCTTCCGCAGCCAGCTCACGAAGGGCCAATCGGTGACGATGATCGCGACCGCGGAGCCGCCGCCCCAGGTAGATCGCGCAGTCGATGCGGCGCTGGCCCGCATGGAGACGCGCCAGCACCGGCTGCTGCGCCAGGCCGGGGTCGCGCTCGACGCGGCGGATCGCGACGCCGCCGATCCCAACGCCGACGACGGGCAGGCCTGCGTCGCCCAGCTTGTGCAGGCCGCCGACCAGTTCCTCGTCTATCGCGGCGGCGAAGCGACCCAGCCCGACCAGGCCGAGAGCGCTGCCGCCCGCACCCCGGCCCCGGTCGTCTACATGCGCGCGCCGAACGCGCCGCAACGGGGCGGGCGCCCCAGCGCGATCCTGACGACCACCGCCCCGCCGCCGCCGCCCGCGCCCAACCCCGCCGAGCAGGAGGACACGCGCCCGCGCACGGTCATTGCCGGCTACCCCTGGTTCACGGATTGGGGCCGCGACACCATGATCGCCTTGCCCGGCTTGACGCTGAGCACGGGCCGGCTGCCCGCCGCCGAGAGCTTGCTGCGCACCTTCGCCCGCTATATCGATCAGGGCATGGTGCCCAACCTCTTCCCCGACGAAGGCACCGCGCCCGATTACAACACGGTGGACGCCACCCTCTGGTACTTCCACGCCATCAATGCCTATCTGGAGGCCGGCGGCAATCTGGCCCTGGCGAGCGACCTCTGGCCGCAACTGGAGGACATCATCCGCTGGCATGTCAAGGGCACCCGCTTCAACATCGGCGTCGATCCCGCCGACGGCCTGTTGCACGCAGGCGAGCCGGGCGTCCAGCTTACGTGGATGGACGCCAAAGTCGACGACACGGTCTTTACCCCGCGCCACGGCAAGCCGGTCGAGATCCAGGCCCTCTGGTATCACGCCTTGCGCATCATGACCCGCTTGCAGAGCCAGGTGGTCGCCGCGGCGTCCGGCGCCGGCCCCGCCACCGACGGCGCGGAGGAAGCACCGGCGCCGCTCGATTACACGGCCATGGCCGGCAGGGCGCGCGACAGCTTCCGCGCCCGGTTCTGGTACGCCGAGGGCGGGTATCTGTACGACGTGATCGACGACCCCAACGGCGACGACGACCCCAGCCTGCGCCCCAACCAGCTGTTCGCCCTGTCGCTCGAACCCGACCTGGTGGATGAAACCCAGGCCCGCAACGTGCTCGACGTGGTGCGCCGCGAACTGCTGACGCCGGTGGGGCTGCGCACTCTGGCGCCCAGCGATCCCCGGTTCCAGGCCGTCTACACCGGGAACCGGGCCACCCGCGACGCGATGTACCACCAGGGGCCCGTCTGGCCCTGGCTGATCGGGGCCTACGGCGACGCCGTGCGGCGCTGGGAGGGCGTGGATCGCGCGGGCATCCGCAAACTGCTGGAGCCGCTGCAGCGCCAACTGGCCGTGGACGGCGCGGGCACGATCAACGAGATCTTCGATGCCCAGCCGCCGTATAACCCGCGGGGCTGCTTCGCCCAGGCCTGGAGCGTCTCGGAGGTGCTGCGCCTGCTGCGAACCCCGTAAGCGCGCAATCGGTAGGCACACAAAGCGCCCGTACCGGCTGTCCGGCACGGGCGCCTGCTATATCGGGTACGCCGTCTCTTTGCGTTGTGGGGGCCGGGTTCAAACCGGCCCGTTGCCTACCCGACGGCGCCGTGATCGCCCTGGGCGGCCTCTTGCGCGTACACGGCCATCGCGGCGGCCACGCCGGCCCCCGGTGTGGCGCCGTGGCCGTGGGTCTTGAGCATCAGCTCCAGCGCGCCCAGCAGTTCAAGCACAAACTCCTGGCGGGCGCCGTAGCCCATCAGCCCGATGCGCCAGAGCTTGCCCTTCAGCGGCCCGATGCCGCCGCCGATCTCGATGTTGTGGTGATCGCGCAACGCCGCGCGGGCGCGCATGTCGTCCAGCCCCTCCGGCACGCACACGGCATTCAGCGGCCACAGGCTGTACGATTCGTCGGGCAGGAAGCGCAGGCCCAGGGCCTCGCACCCGGCACGGAAGGCCCGGTGCTGCAACTGGTGCCGCGCCCAGCGCCGCTCCATCCCCTCGGTCTCCAGCAGGCGCAGCGCCGTATAGAGCGCGTAGATCAGGGGCGCCGAGATGGTGTGGTGATACTGGTGGTCATCCCAGTAGGCGGCCAGCAGGTTGGCGTCCAGGTAATAGCCCGCGGGCGGGGTGGTGCGCCCGCGCAGGCGGACCAGCGCCCTGTCGCTGATGGTGA
>DASSGZ010000061.1:0-3253 GCA_035693165.1 Chloroflexia bacterium
ACCTCAACCACTTCCGCGCGTTCAATCAGCTTTACGGCTACGAGGCCGGCGACGCCGTGCTGCGCATGACCGGCGACCTGCTGCGCGAGGCGGTCTTTGCAGCGCCGGGCGCGGTGCGCTTCGCCGGCCATCGCGGCGCCGACGATTTCGCGCTGGTCGTGCCGGGCGACGAGGCCGACGCCGTCTGCCAAGCGCTGATCAGCCGTTTCGACGCTTGCGTGCTCGACCGCTATCCTCCGGAACACCGCGAGACCCGCTACCAGATGCTGATCGACCGGCGCGGCAACGTCCAGTCCGTGCCGCGCCTGGCCCTGTCCATCGGCGTCGTCACCAGCGACCTCTGCCGGGATATTAGTTGCCTGGAACTGGAAGAAATCGGCTGGGCGGTGATGCAGCGCGCCAAGCGCGAGGAACAGAGCAGCAGCTATGTGAACCGCCGCCAGGTGGCCGGGCGCCGGGCCTCGCAGCGCGAACATCCCGACCTGGAGCCCCGGACGCCGGGCGCAGAGGCGCCCGTCCGCGAGGCCGGCTGAAATAGTAGCGATTTTGTAAGACTGCCGCCTGTAGAACATTCATTAGCCGTTCACCGCCGCTCCCTACAATAGACGATGTAGGGAGCCATAGTCCCCTGCGCTGCGCCAGACGGGCCGGCGCGGGGCCGCCCCCTCCCCGCTTGCCAACCCAGACCGGTCACCGGGCGCGCTGCCCCGCCGGTCGCTTTCATCTAGAATACCGCGAAGCGGATGCCGGTGCCCCCAGGCGCGCCGTCCACCCGCCTTCGTGCCGGAGGATCGTATATGAATCGTGGGCCGGGAACGCTGCGTACCGTCATGATCGTGCTCGGTTCCAGTTGGTTTGGCTTCGTGCTCAATATCCTGCGTGTGCTGGTCCTGCCGGCGAAACTCGGCGACCTCGGCCTGGGCGATGTGACCACCGCCGTCTCGTTCACTACCTTCTTCGGCATCTTCATCTCGCTGGGCACCTCGATCTATCTCGTCCGCGCCGTGGCGCAGGACCAGTCGCTGGCGAGCCGCTACCTGAGTAACGCGCTGCTGTTGCGCGTGGTCATGGGCGCGGGTGTGCTGGCCTTGCTGCTGGGCATCGCCCACCTCTTCGGCTACGCCCCGCGCACGCAGCAGGTCATCCTGATCGTCGGCGTCTCGATGGTCATCGGCACGATCTCCAACGTGTTCGAGTCGGGCTTGCAGGGGCTGGGCCAGATGAGCTGGCGGGCCATCGCTATGGCGAGCGGCCAGGTCACGGCCACCGTGACCGGCGTGACCATGCTGCTGCTCGGCGCCGACGTGATGATTTACGCCCTCTGCATCCCGCTGGGCGCTATCGTCGAGTTCGTGATTGTCCTCTCGTACTTCTTCCTCCACCACCCGATCAAGTTCGACGTGGACCGCAGTGTGATGCGCGCGCTGGTGGTGGGCGGGCTGCCGCTGTTCATGTGGGGCGTGCTGCAAACCGCCTACGGCCAGATCGACGCGACCCTGCTGAGCCTCATATCCGGCATTCACATCGTCGGTTGGTTCGGCGCGGCCACGCAGATCACCAGCGTGCTCATCGTCATCCCCACGGCGATCACCGCGGTGATGCTGCCCATGCTCTGCGAGATGCACCTGCGGCCCGGCCACGAGTTCGACAACGCCGCCACCCGCACCATGGTCTCGACGCTGCTGGTCATGGCGCCTATCGGCGCGGGGCTGGCCATCTCGGCGGGCGACGTGCTGCGCGTGCTGCCCTATCCGCCGGCCTTCCTCAACGCCGCGCCCGCGCTGGCCCTGCTCGGCCTGGCGCTGCCCGTCACCGGCGCGCTGATGGTCCTCTCGACACTGGCCGTCGCCATCGGCCAGGAACGCGAGTGGATCAAGATCTCGGCCTTCGCCGTCTGCGTCTTCCCGCCGCTCTACATCGTCCTGATCAATTGGTTCCAGACCAACCAGGGCAACGGCGCGACGGGCACCGCCGTGGCGAACCTGATCGGCGAGAGCGCGCTGGTCGTCTGGGCGTGGCTGGTGCTGCCGGCGCGGCTGCGCCAGACGGCCATGCTGCGGCGCGGCGCGCAAATCGCCGCGCTCACCCTGCTCATGGCCGGCGTGGTGGCCGGGCTGCAACGGGCCGGCGTGCCGCTGTTCGGCTACATCCCGGCGGCCGCCGCGCTCTACTTCGCCGGGGCCTGGCTGCTGCGCCTGATCACGCCCGGCGACCTGGCAATGGTGCGCCACGCGGTGCAGCGCCGCGGGCGCCGCGCCCCCGCCGCCAGCCAGGGCTAACGCTGCCGGTGCACTGGAAAGCTGGTATACTTAGAGCCATGCCACGTCCCATTCGTCTTTGCCTGCTGCTCCTCGGCCTCGCGCTCCCGACGTTGTTGCTGGGCGCCGCGCGAACCAGCGCCGCGCCGGTTCGCCACCCGGCGCCCTCGATCCTGCACGACTACATCGTGACGCTCACGCCGCGGATGCTGACCGTGCAGAGCTACCTGCGCGTCAGCCCCGAACTGGTGCCCGAGGTCTACCGCCAGATCGACCGCGACCAGGACGGGCGCACGTCGGACGCCGAGCGCGCGGCCTGGTTCCAGACCCACCCGGCCCGCCTCAGCGTCGCGCTCGACGGCACGCCGCAGAAGGCGGAGATCAGCCCCGCGCCGCCCCTCAGCCGGGAAGACCTGCTGATCAGCATCAGCCACCCGGTGGCCGTCACCTACACCGTCGCCCTCGACCCGCCGGTCAGCGGCAAGCACCGCATCGCGCTGACCTACGGCGACAATTATCTGGATTATGACGAATACTACGTCAGCGTGGCGGGCGACCTGACCAGCGACGGCAAGCCGCACGGCGTGGCGAGTGCCACCTACCCGGCCACCTACCAGATCGTGTACCTGATGCCGCCCTCCAGCGACAGCACCATCGCCGCCGGGCAACTGGCGCCGCCGCCGTTCACCGCGCCACCCACCCCCACACCTGGCCCCGAACCGCCAACCCCTACCGCCCTGGTGGTTAGTGCGCCCGTCGGGCCGGTCGTCGCCGCCACACCCCCGCCGCCGCCCAGCAGCAGCAACGCCGGGCCGGTGCTCGACGGTCTGCGGAACTGGCGCGGCGAGATCTGGAGCGGCCTCGCCATGCTCCTGCTGGCCCTGGGCCTGGGTGCGCTGCACGCGCTCACCCCCGGCCACGGCAAGGCCATGGTCGCGGCCTACCTCATCGGCTCGCGCGGGCGGGTGCGCGACGCGGCGCTGCTCGGCGGCGTG
>DASSGZ010000062.1:0-4443 GCA_035693165.1 Chloroflexia bacterium
CGCCAGGCGTTCGCGCTGGCCGTGGACCGGCAGCGCTACATCGACATCGTGCTGCGCGGGGCGGCCATCCCGGCGCACGGGCTGTATCCGCCCGCGCTGCCCGGCTACAATCCGGCGCTGGCGGGCCTGGCGTTCGACCCAGCGCTGGCCCGGCAACGGCTGGCCGAGTCGCGCTATGGCGACGCAGCGCACCTGCCGCCGATTACGCTCACCGACAGCGGCTTCGGCAGCGACGTGAACGCGGGCACGGCGGCGCTGGTGGGCATGTGGCAGGCCACGCTGGGCGTGGCGATCCAGGTGGAGAACCTGGAGCCGGATCGCTACCAGGACGAGGTGCAGGCCGGGCGGCATGGGCAGTTGCTGGGCGCGGGTTGGTGCGCCGATTACCCGGACCCGGAGAACTTCGCGGACGTGCTGTTCCACACGGGCGCCGAGCAGAACCGCGGCCACTACAGCAACGTCGCGCTGGACCGGCTGCTGGAGCAGGCGCGCGTGGAACGCGATACCGGCAAGCGCATCAGCATGTATCAGCAGGCGGAGCGGATGCTGGTCGACGATGCGGCGGGGATCTTCCTGACGCACGGGCTGAGCTCCGGGCTGGTCAAGCCCTATATCCAGGGCTACGTGATGTCGCCCATCGCCATCCCGCTGGAGCGCTACCTGTCCATCGACCCGGCGGGCTTCAAGTAGGCCAGGGCTGCGTCCCGCCCGCCCCGGCGGCAGATCGCCGGGGTGCGATGCCCGCCGAAGTCGCCTATTGACTCCGCGCGGTATAATAACCTCTAGGGGTGCTAATCTCGTTCCGCCTCCGATCCTACCCTCACCCCGTCGCTGTTGACAGCAACCAATGTGCGTGTCCGCCCCATATCGTGCGCTCGTCTCTTCCCCGATCCCGCGTGCGTCCCGCGCAGCGATCGCGACGGGGCGGGTCAGCGGCAGCATAAGGAGGCAGCATGGCGAATCGTTTCGTGTCGCGCGGGTTCGTCGGCAAGCGCCGCCAGCCCGCCGTCGCCAACCGGGTCCCGCCCGGCCAGTATATCGTCTCCGATTTTCCCGTCCTTTCCGCCGGCCCCACCCCGCGGCCCCGGCTCGATCAGTGGACCTTCAGCATCGAGGGCCTGGTGCGCGAACCGGCGCGGTGGTCCTGGGAGGAGTTTCTCCAACTGCCCGCGCAAACCGTAGTCGCCGATATTCACTGCGTCACCAAATGGACCAAACTCGATACACAGTGGGTCGGGGTCAGCGTCGATACGCTGCTGGAGCATGTGGACCTGGACCGCCGGGCGCAATACGTCACGGCTTTTTGCGACGGCGGCTACACCACCAATCTGCCCTTGCCCGACATCATCAACGGCCAGGCGTATATCGTCTACCAGTATGCCGGCCAACCGCTGGCCCCGGAGCACGGTGGCCCGGCCCGGCTGCTGGTGCCCCATCTCTACCTGTGGAAGAGCGCGAAATGGGTCCGCGGGTTGCGCCTGCTGGAGCAGGACCGGCCCGGCTTCTGGGAATCGCTCGGCTACAACAATCACGGCGATCCCTGGAAAGAGGAGCGCTACAGCGGCGATTGAACCGGCCCTGACCGATGGGAGATCGCTCGCCCGCGCCCGCAACGGGATCCTCGCGGAGTGCAGCACAAGGGGAGTTCAGGTATGCAGCATTCCATCGATTGGCAGATCGCCACGGTCACGGCCATCAAGCCCGAAACCCCCCAGGTGAAGACCTTCACCCTGGCCCTGCCCGCCTGGGTGCCGCATCGCGCCGGGCAGCATTACGATGTCCGGCTCACCGCCCCGGATGGCTACCAGGCACAGCGCAGCTATTCGATTGCCTCGCCGCCGGAGCGCCCCGGCGAAATCGATCTCACCGTGGAGCGGCTGCCCGACGGCGAAGTGTCCTCGTATCTGCACGACGTACTGGTCCCCGGCGATCAGGTGGAACTCCGCGGCCCCATCGGCGGTTATTTTGTATGGGAAGCCGGGATGGGCGGGCCGGTGCTGCTCATCGCGGGCGGTTCCGGCGTCGTTCCACTCATGGCGATGGTCCGCCACGGGGCGGCTTCGGGTGCGCGGGTGCCGATGCGCCTGCTCTATAGTTCGCGCACGGCAGAGGATGTGATTTATGCCAGGGAACTGGCC
Source organism: Chloroflexia bacterium (assembly GCA_035693165.1). Classification (GTDB taxonomy): domain Bacteria; phylum Chloroflexota; class Chloroflexia; order QHBQ01; family JAICKM01; genus JAICKM01. The sequence continues at coordinate 2,139 of DASSGZ010000062.1, forward strand.
GAACTGCAGGCGGCGCACGCCGGGCTGGAAGTATTTCACACCCTGACCCGCGCGCAACCGCCGGGTTGGACCGGCTACGCCCGGCGCATCGACGCGCCCATGTTGCGCGAGGTGGCCGCGCCCCTGGGGCCGGACCCGCAAGTCTTCATCTGCGGCCCCACGCTGCTGGTGGAGGCGGCAGCCAACACGCTGGTGCAAATCGGCTTGCCGCCCGGCCAGGTGCGGACCGAACGCTTTGGGCCGTCGGGTGGCCCGGTCTAGAGGGAGGATCAGGATGGACAGTGTGGAGACCGACCTGGACCGGGCCTTAATGCTCGACGGCAACGCGCTCGCGGGCCTGTTGCAAGAGATCTTCACGGTGGAGATGACGGCGAGTCCGACCGAATGTGCCGCCTGCGGGCGCGAGGGCGCGCTGGGCACGCTGCTGGCCTTCGTCCAGGGGCCCGGCATGGTACTGCGCTGCCCGGCCTGCGAGCAAGTGATCCTGCGCATCGTCCAGACACCACAGGCCATCTATCTGGACGCCCGCGGCGCGGTCTATCTGCGCCTGGCGCGGGCGCCGGCCTGAGTCCGGCATCGCCGGACGCGGGCTCGCCTGTGCCCGGTGAGCTGAGGAGAAGATACTCCATGAACATAGACAGCCCCGCGATGGACGCGCCTGGGTGGGCTGAGGATGCCGGCGCCGACTTCGCGCTGGTAGACGCGCTCCTGCGCGGCGAGGAAAGCGCGTTTGTGACGCTGCTCGACCGTTTCCACCCGGCGCTGGTGCGGCTGGCGCTGGTGTATGTGCAAGACCGCGCCGTCGCCGAAGAGGTGGCCCAGGAAACCTGGATCGGCGTCTTGCAGGGGTTGCCGCGCTTCGAGCGCCGCTCCTCCCTCAAGACCTGGATCTTCCGCATCCTGACCAACCAGGCCCGCACGCGCGGCAAGCGCGACGCCCGCACCATCCCCTTCTCGGCGCTGGGCAACCTCGACGAGGACCCCGCCGAGCCGTCCGTGGACCCGGCCCGGTTCCGCCCGGAGGGCGAACTCTGGGCGCATGGCTGGGCCACCCCGCCGCGCAGTTGGGACGCGGTGCCCGAAGACCGGCTCCTGGCGCAGGAGACGCGCGCCTATATTGAGCACGCCATCAACGCGCTGCCGCCCAACCAGCGGGAGATCATCACCCTGCGCGACGTGCTGGGGTGGGATTCCGGCGAAGTGTGTAACGTTTTAGGGATTACGGAGACTAATCAACGCGTGCTGCTACATCGTGCGCGGTCCAGGGTCCGGCAGGCACTGGCGCAATATCTAACCGGAGAGTGAGTCGAGCCATGGCATCACCCACTGACATGACGTGCCAGGAACTGGTGGAACTGGTGACGGACTATTTTGAGAACACCCTATCGCCCGCCGACCGCGAGCGCTTCGACGCCCATATCGGGGTCTGTGACCCGTGCCGGACCTACCTGGCGCAGATGGAGGAGACCATCCGCCTGACCGGCCAACTGACCGAGGAAACAATCGCGCCCGACGTGCAGCAGGAATTGCTGAACACCTTCCGCAACTGGAAGCCGGCGCGGTAAGAGAGCGCGCCCCGGCGCCCTCTCTCCCCTCCCGCCGCCGGACTCTTCCCCCGCCGCTCGTGTTCCCCTGACTCAGTCGCATCCCGCGTGTCACAACCTGTAACGAAACCGACCCCTGCGCATACTATAGGGAAAGCGCGGCGCTGCCGCCTGGAGTACGACACCCGATCAAGAAAGGACACGAGCTAAAATGAAGATGTGGTTCAAGTCTCTTGCGCTCGCGGGCATGACCCTGGCCTTCCTGGGTTCCCTGGTTGGGGCGCCGGCCCGTGCGGCAGCCGGCGCGGACGTGTTCACCGACCCGCCGAAAACCTTCCCCGTTGTGCAGGGCTGGTACGAGGGGCGCGCAACCTACTACTATGATTTCGGCTCCAATTCGCCCGCGCTCAACGACGCGAAAGCGGTGGCCCGCACCCCGATTTATGTGCTGGTCACCGGGTTCGACAGCAACGGCCAACCGCAGCCCGTCGCCGATCAGCACAACATCATCGATTTCGTGCCCGGCGATCCCGGCTATTCGGATCTGTGGCAGGTGAATTTCGTGACCGTGCCCGCAGGCTATACCGCTAACACCGTGCGGTCGCTGGACGATGTGAAAAAGGCCGGCTATCCGATCAAGGAGACAAACCAATTGGTGAACTGCCCGGTGGTGCCGCTCAATTCAAGTCTGGCGGAAGGTACACCGGGGCTGACCAAAGGCTGGTATAAGGGCAAAGAGGTCCACTACTTTGATTTCGGCC
>DASSGZ010000063.1:0-6408 GCA_035693165.1 Chloroflexia bacterium
GAACCCCCGCCCGAAAAACCCGCCGTCGAGGAACCGCCCCGCACGTCATGACGCACGCGGGCCGGTTTCAAACCGGCCCCTACAGCGACCATCACACGCCCACGACTACACGTACTGACCACTGACCACCGACCACTGACGACTAGTCTTGACTCAGCACTCAGCACTCAGCATTCGACAAGCGGCGCAGCGGGTGTGGCCGAGGTCGGTGAGGACGAGGGGGGCGCCGCAGCCGGCGCAGGTGGCGACGGTGGGTGGGGCGGGGATGGGTTCGCCCAGTTCCTCGCGCAAGAGGTCGTCGAAGGGCGCGGGCAGGCCGTGGCAGGCCCAGGTGCGCCGCGAGCGGTCGAGGGCCAGGCGGCCCTCCAGCGTCCCGGCGAGCGTGAGAATCAGCGCGCGCGCCGTCGCGTGCGTGTCCAGTGTGTGCCGCATATGCTCCCAGGCGCCTCGCGGATCGCGCCCGCGCAGCCACCCGGCGAGGGGATCAGTCCCCCGTGCTCGCGTGTTCATCGTCGCACCCCCATCTCCCGGCTAATACCCCCATTATAGCGCATTCCGCGGTTGCGCGATACACCCCGAAACCCGCGTACACATTACCCGATTTTATGGTATTATCAGTGCCATACCGCGGAACACGGGGGCGACCGGCCGCGGCGGGATGGTGGAATCCTGGGGGACCAGGGCGCACGACGCGGTCCAGGCGCGGGGACCGAGGAGGAGACGCATCATGGTGCAATGGCAGTCCGGCTTGCGATTATTGCTCGTAATGTTGTTCGGCGTCATCAGCGCGGCCCCGGTGGGCGCGAGCAGCACGCCGCCGCCCTACCAGACGGCCACCACGCAGTGGCAGGCCGCCCAGGGCGCCTTTGCCGGCTGGACGCTCAGCGGCGTGGCCCTGAGCGGTGGCGCGCTCACCTTCAACGGCGCGACGGCCCAGGCGGGCACCGATCCCTACCCGCCCGGCGCGTACAACGGCGGCAACTTCTACAACGGCGGCAGCTTCAAGGTGGGCGAGGCCACCGGCCCCATCACCCTCACCGACTTCGGCTTCAGCCAGGCCATCGCCTCGTGGAACGCCGCCACCCCGGCGGGCACCTGGATCGAGACGCAGTTGCGCGTGCGCGTCGGCGCGCGCTGGACCAAGTGGTACAACATGGGCGTCTGGGCCGCCGATACCGGCACCGTGCAGCGCCACTCGGTCAACGGGCAGGGCGACGCCGACGGCACCGTGGCGACCGACACGCTCATCTTGAGCAGCGCGAACAAGAAAGCGCCGGTCATCGGCAATGCCTACCAGCTCAAGTTCCGCCTCTTCAGCGCCGGTAGTGGCGTGCCCAGCGTGCGCAACGGCGCCGTCACGGTCTCGACCACGCCCGCGGCTCCGACGAGTCTGCCCGCGGGCAACCCGGCGCTGTGGGGCACGTTGCTGGATCTGCCGCAGTGTTCGCAGATGGTCTATCCCGACGGCGGCCCCGTCTGGTGCAGCCCCACCTCGACCTCGATGGTGCTGGGCTACTGGGACAACGATACCGGCCCCTGTGAGCCGCGCGTGCGCGCCGCCGTGGCCGGGGTGTACGACTGGATCTACGACGGCCATGGCAACTGGCCGTTCAACACGGCCTACGCCGCCACGCACAACCTGAACGCCGTGGTGGCCCGCTTCACCAGCTTCGCCCAGGCCGAGCCGTGGATCGCCGCCGGGGTGCCGGTGGTGATCAGCTATGCCTGGGGCAAGCGCGAACTGACCGGCGCGCCCATCCCTACCAGCAACGGGCACCTGGCCGTGCTGGTCGGCTTCGACAGCGCGGGCAACCCCATCCTCAACGACCCGGCGGCGCCCAGCAACGACACCGTCCGCCGTATGTATCTGCGCAGCGAACTCGAACCGCTCTGGCTGAAGAACTCCGGCGGCACGGTCTACCTGATCTACCCGCCCACTCTCAACAACCCGCCGCCGCTGAACTAGCGGCGCCCCGCCCCCCGCCTGTCATTCTGAGCGCAGCGACGAATCTCGTCTCTCTTGCCCCGACGAGACTCTTCGCTCCGCTCAGAGTGACAAGGCCGGCGCCGGCTGTCCATACAAACAGCCCGGCACGCAGAGCCGCAACTCTACGCGCCGGGCCGGCTACACTGGAACGCGGGGCGGGTCAGCGCACGGCCACGCTGCCCAGCGCCTTGTCGATGCGCTGGCGGATGCGCGCGGCGGTGCTGAAGCCGAGGTGGCGCCCGATTTCGCGCCCGCCGTGGAACAGCAGCAGCGTCGGGTAGCCCTGCACCCCCAACTCCGCGGCCCAGGCCGGGTTGTCATCGGCGTTGATGTTCACGAACTGCACCCGCCCGGCAAACTCGCGGCTGAGTTCGATCAGCACCGGCTCCAGGGCGTGGCAGGGTTTGCACCAGGGCGCGGTAAAATTCACCAGCACCGGCCCCGCGCCCTCCAGGACCGTCTGCTGAAACGTCGCGTCGTCGATCTCGATAGGCTCAGTCATTGCTTGCCTACTCCTTTGCTCTGCATCATCAGGTCGGATCCGGCTGCCCATGGACCCCGCCGGACTCCCCTCCAGTGTAGCACGCCCCGCCGCGTGGCGCGGTAAGCAGCGCCACAATCCCCCGCCCGGCCCGATCGCCCTTGGCCCTTGTCACTCTGCGCGCAGCGAAGAGTCCCGTCGCCAACCCCCACACGACGAGATTCTTCGCTGCGCGCAGAGTGACAAGGGTGCTTGATAGTGGCATTGTATTTGCAACAAATATTGGCGCGGGACTGCGGCCCGTCACCCCCAGCGGCAGAAGCGCCGGAGAGCAAAGGACCAGCGGTGGACGCACCGCCGCGCAGACACGGCTGCCGGCGCGCGGCGGCACAGACGTGGTGGAATCAGGCGGGGCGGCCGGCCCCGGCCTGGTAGGAATATGGAGGCACAGTCATGTTATCAACCCTGGCGCGCTACTGGTGGGTGCTGGCCCTGCGCGGGGTGCTGGCGATTATTTTTGGCGTCCTGGCCCTCATCTGGCCGGCCCTGACGCTGTTCACCCTGGTCCTGTTCTTCGGCGCCTATACCTTCGTGGACGGCATCTTCGCGGTGGTCGCGGGCATCTCGTCGCGCGAACGCGACCAGCGCTGGTGGGCCGCCGTGCTCGAAGGCATCGCGGGCATCCTCTTCGGCGTGCTCACCTTCGTCTGGCCGGGCATGACGGCGCTCGTCTTGCTCTACTTCATCGCCGCCTGGGCGCTTGTCACCGGCGTCCTGGAGATCTGGTCCGCCGTCCGCTTGCGCGAGGTCATCGACAATGAATGGGCGATGATCGTCGGCGGCATCCTCTCGATCATCTTCGGCGTGCTGCTGTTTCTCTTCCCCGGCGCGGGCGCGCTGGGCCTGACCTGGATGATCGGCATCTATGCCATTCTCTTTGGCGTCCTGTTCCTCATCCTGGCCTTCCGCCTGCGGGGCCAGGCCGGCAGCACCGGCCCCACCCCGGCCTCGGGCCCGGCGCAGGTGTAGAGTACGCATTCGCACCGCAGAGACGCAGAGAACGCAGAGATTTTGGATGGGATACGATCAGGAGTGAGGCGGAATTACGACCGGGGCACACGAGAACGGAGCACATGCGGGGGGCAACCGGTTCGCGGAAATATCCCTAAATACTACTCCTATTAATAATCTCTGCGTCCTCTGCGTCTCTGCGGTGCATCTGATCGTCTGCCGGGAGTAGCCCGTTGACGGGCGGCGGGCGGCGCGCTATAATGGCGGTAAGCGCGACCCCGATGCCTGCCCGCCCCGGCCCCCAGCGACCCTCGTCCCCCTCCCAGGCCGCGCCCGCCGCCGTTGCGCGGTTGTTGCCCGCCCCTGGCCCGGTCGGGCGCCTCCCCACCCCTCGTAAGGAGCTTGCCCTCATGGCTACCATCGGTCGCACGCTCGGCAAGGTCTCGGAGTTCACCCTCTTTGACAAGGTCCGCGCCGGTCAGGCCCTGGCCCTGCGCAACCTGCTGCACGACCTCGACCAGGGCAACGTGTTTGGCACCGTCGCGACCATCCACTTCGCCCGCTTCGTCGTCCTGGCCCCCGCCGGCGACGACGCCGGGGCCTACCTGCTGTTCACCTGCAACTACGACGGCAGCCTGGAGCCGTTCCTGGCTACCCTCTACGGCTACGCCCCGCTCGCCGCGCAACTCAACACCGTCTGGTCGTTTTGCGAACGCTGGGCGGGCGACGGCTCCCTGGCCGGGTTCATGGACTTTGTCCAGCGTTGCGGCGTCACCGCCGACCTGTTCTACGCCGCCTATCCCGACCTGACGGTGGCCGACGTGCTGCACGGCGTGCGCATCCACAGCGCCGTGCAGGATCTCCTCGACGCTGTCCAGTCCTGACCCTGGCCGGCACCCCCGGCGCGCGCAAGGAGCAAGCCCATGTCTGGAGCACCCAAGACCATTGGCCGGGTCAACGAGGCCACCACGGTCAGCAAGATCAAGCCGGGCCGCGTCGAACTCTTGCGGCTGGCGCTCAACAACAGCACCGACATCGCCCACGCCGCCCTCGCCAATGTCGAATCGATCCACTACATCAGTTGGATGATCCTGCCGATGAACGGCGCGCACTACCTGATCTTCGTGACCAATTACACCGGCACCTTCGACAAATACATCGACGACTTCGCCTCGGTGTTCCAGTTGCACCTGGGCCTGGACGCCATCTGGTCGAACTGCGAGGGCTGGACCGGCACCGAGGACGTGCAGGCGCTGAAGGACCTTATCCTGCGCACGGCCACCGGCGCCGACCTCTACTACGCCGCCTACCCGGACGTGACGGTGCGCGACGTGCGGCGCACCCAACGGGCCGCCAAGGTGGTCGAAGAGTTCCTCGAACTCCCCTAGCCGCCAAGCGGCACGGGCCGGTTTCAAACCGGCCCCTACAGGTAACTGATCGGTGTAGGAGCCGGTTTCAAACCGGCCCGCGTCTCAATCGCGTTGTAGGGGCCGGTTTGAAACCGGCCCGCTCGCCTGTGTAGGGGCCGGTTTCAAACCGGCCTGCTGGAAAGAAGGACACGCATGCTGGACGCACTGTTTGGGCACAAACTCGACAAGCGGGGCCTGCTCGATATCCAGGGCCTGATCCTGCGCATCTACCGGCTCAACTACGGCAAGTTCGTCTTCCTGCGCTTCGACAACGCGGATCATGCCCGCCACTGGGTCGCCGATTTCACGCCGCGCGTCACTAACGTGCTCGACTGGGACCGCCACGGGCCGGAGACCGACTTCACCTGGAACGTCGCCTTCACCTACCCCGGCTTCCAGGCCATGGGCCTGCCCGACGCGACGCTGGAGAGCTTCGCCGCCGAGTTCCGCCAGGGCATGGCGGCGCGCGCCGCGTTCCTGGGCGACACCGGCAGCAGCGCGCCCGAACACTGGGAGGCGGGCCTGGGCATCGAGCACGACCAGATCCACGCCGTGGTCATCCTCTACGCCAAAGACGAGGCGATCTGCCAGCGCGAATATGACTGGTTCTACAGCACCCAGGTGGACCTCTACGGCGTGACGATTATCTACCAGCAGGACGTGGCGATACTGCCCACCGGGCGCGAGCATTTCGGCTACCGCGACGCCATCGGCGCGCCCGCGGTCGAGAACAGCGGCGCCGCGCCCTGGCCCGGTCAGGATGTCGTCCGCACGGGCGAGTTCATCCTGGGCTACCATGACGAGGCTAACCGGATGCCGCCGATGCCCGAACCGGCGATCCTGGGCCGCCACGGCAGCTATATGGTGATGCGCAAGCTGCGCCAGGATGTGGCCGCCTTCCGCGCTTTCCTGGCCGCGCAGGCCGCCGCCCTGGGCATCGACGAGGAACTGCTGGCCGCCAAGCTGATGGGCCGCTGGCGCAGCGGCGCGCCCCTGGCCCTCGCGCCTGACCACGACGACCCGGCCCTGGGCGCCGACCCCGAGCGCAACAACGACTTCAAGTACCGCGACGACGATCCCAAGGGCTACGTTGTGCCGCTCAGCTCGCACATCCGCCGCGGCATGGCCCGCGACGCCCAGCCCGAGGCGATCGCCGACGTGCAGCGCCATCGCGTGTTGCGCGGCGGCATCCCCTACGGCCCGCCCCTGCCCGAGGGCGCCCCCGACGACGGCGTGGACCGCGGCCTCATCTTCGTCTTCTTCGGCGCCAGCATCGAGCGGCAGTTCGAGTTCGTGCAGACGGTGTGGATGAACGACGGCGACTTCATGGAGCAGGGCACCGACCGCGACCCGATCACCGGCGCGAACGACGGCACGACCAACGTGGTCATCCCCTGGCGGCCGGTGCGCAAGCGCCTCAAGGGCGTGCCGCGCTTCGTCACCACGCGCGGCGGCGGCTACTTCTTCATGCCCAGCCTCACGGCCCTGCGCTGGCTCGCCAACCCCACCGCCGAGCGCGC
>DASSGZ010000064.1:0-38897 GCA_035693165.1 Chloroflexia bacterium
TTGATCCCGGCCAGCATCTCTTTGCGGAACTGCTCGTCGGTCTTCGGGCGGCGCGCCACCCCCACGATGTTGAACGCACCCGGCAGCAACCCGTCCAGGGCCAGGTTATAGAGCGCGGGTAAGAGCTTGCGTTGCGTCAGATCGCCGGTCGCCCCGAAGATCACAATGGTGCACGGCTCGGGCGTGAGTTGCTGCCGCAACCCCGCGCGCAGCGGGTTCGTGGTGGTTGGTCTTTGCATCTCTGTCCCATCCAGGTTGAGGCCAGGGCGCAGGGCCGCCCCCGGCGCCCGCGCCCCAGCCGGCGGATAGCCGGCCTACTTACTTGCCGCGCCCGCTCTGGCCGCCGACCACAGCCGAACTCCGCGGCGCATCCGGCGAGAAGCTGACGCCGCTGGATCCCCCGCCTTCGAGTTGCACGGCATGGCCGCCGAATTCGTTGCGCAGGGCCGCCACCACCTTGGCGCTGAAGGACTCCTGCTGTCGCGAGGCGAAGCGGGCCAGCAGCGACGCGGTAATGACCGGCGCGGGCACGCTTTCGTTGATCGCTTCCTGCACCGTCCAGCGGCCTTCGCCCGAGTCTTCGACGTAGCCGCGGATGGAGCGCAGGTCGCCCTCCTTCTCGAAGGCACGCACGGCCAGATCGAGCAGCCAGGAGCGGATCACGCTGCCGTGCTGCCAGACCTGGGCCAGCGCCGCCATGTCCACCGGGAACTCCGACGCCTTGATGATCTCGAAGCCCTCGCCGTACGCCTGGAGCATGCCGTACTCGATGCCGTTGTGGACCATCTTGGTGAAATGGCCCGACCCGCTCGGGCCGGTGTGCATATAGCCGTCTTCCGGCGCCAGGGTCTTCAGCAGCGGCTCGATATAGTTGAAGGCGTCGTCGCTGCCGCCGATCATCATGCAGTAGCCGACTTGCAGCCCCCAGATGCCGCCGGAGGTGCCGATGTCGAGGAAATCGAAGCCCTTGGCTGTGAGCGCGGCGTGGCGGCGCTGCGAGTCGCGGAAGTTGGAGTTGCCGCCGTCGATCAGGATGTCGCCCTTATCGAGCATGGGCACCAGTTCCTCGATCAGGTCGTCCACCGGCTGCCCGGCGGGGACCATGAGCCAGATCACGCGGCGGGGCTTCAATTCCTTGACGAGGTCGGCGGGCGTGTACGCCGCGACGGCGCCTTCCTTGGCGATTTCATCGATTTTCCCTTTGCTGCGATTCCAGGCGACGACGCGATGCCCGCCGAGCAAAAGCCGGCGGACCATGTTCTCGCCCATGCGGCCGAGGCCCATAAAACCGATGTCCATACATCCTCCTGTGGTGGTAGGGGGCCGGCGCGCTGGGCGCCGGCCCCGGTCAACGGCCCTATCTAGCCCTGGACGCCGACACCGCTTTGCAGCGCATCGTCGACCAGATCGGCGGCCTGTTCCAGCCCATCCTCGGTGTTTGTCAGGTGCAGCCGGACCACGCGCCGGCCCTTGGCGACGAGCGCCTCGATGTCGCCCAGCGCCTGGGCGCGGATCAGGGTCCCGAAGCTATAGCCCAGGGCCGGGATCGCCACGTCGGCGGCCTCGTCCGAGGTAAAGACGAGGAAGACGCCGTTGTTCGGCCCGCCCTTGTGCAACTGCCCGGTGGAGTGCAGGAAGCGCGGCCCAAAGCCCAGCGTCGTCGCCACGTGTAGCTCATCGCGGATCTCGGTGCGAATCGCCTCCAGCCGTCCGATATTGCCGTATTGCTCGATGGCAGTGCCTTCCTGATCGTAGATGTCGTCGGACGGTTCCAGATAGGCCAGGATGGCAACATAGTCGTGCGGCTGCACCTGCGCGAACAGCGCCCGCAGATAGCCGGCCAGATCGCCTTCCGGCTCCCCGGCGCCGTTCTTGCCGCCGTCCGCCTGGTACGCGAACAACTCGACGGCGCCGTCGTCGGCGGTCGGCGTTTCTTCCGGCAGGCGCTTCTTGCGGCTGTATTCCTCCAGCAAGCGCTTCGTGTTGTTCTTGCTCTCGGTGACGTTCGGCTCGTCGAACGGATTGATGCCCAGCACTTTGCCGGCCACGGCCACGGCTATCTCCCAGCGGAAGAACTCGCCGGCCAGGTCATACTCGTCCTGCAAGGGCAGCGTAATTACCGGCTGCCCCGCCTCCATCAACGCCGCGATGCGCTCGTCGTATTCGGCGACATCCTCGTCGCTTTCCTTGGGCATATAGATGAACACGCGGTCGTCGCCGTACACATCGGGCGTGCCTAGTTCCTCACGGGCAACGGGCACCAAGCCCTTGCCTTGCTTGCCGGTGCTCTCGGCGATCAACTGCTCGGCCCAGTCGGCAAAGCTGTCGGTGCCGAGCGTGGTGACGAAGGTGACTTTGTCCCGACCCTGCTGCGCCAGGGTGCCCAGCACCGCGCCCAGCCAGACGCCGGGGTTCTGCGCGGCGGGCACGCCCTTGCCGCAGCGCTCGGCCATCAGGTGGGCGCGTTCGAGCAGTTTGCGCACATCGACCCCCATCAGCGCCGCCGGCACCAGGCCAAAGTAGGACAGGGCCGAGTAGCGCCCGCCGATGTCGGGCGGGTTCTGATAGATCTTGCGGAAGCCACGCTCTTGCGCTTCGGCGATCAGCGGCGAGCCGGGATCGGTAATGGCGACAAAGTTCTCGCCCGCCTTATCCCCCTTCACCTGCTTGACGCGATCATAGAAATACTCCATGAAAGCGTGCGGCTCCGTCGTCGTGCCCGACTTGCTGGACACGATGTAGAGCGTCGTCTTCGGGTCCAACTCCTGGCGGCAGAGCGCGACCACGGCGGGGTCCGTGCTGTCGAGCACGTACAGCTCCGGGAAGCCGCGCGCCGTCACAAATTCCATGCTGAACAGGTCGGGCGCCAGGCTGCTGCCGCCCATGCCCATCAACAGCACCTTATCGAAGCGGGCCCTGCGGACTTCGTCCGCAAAGGCGCGCAGGGTATCGGCCTCGCCGATCATCCGATCGACCACGTCGAGCCAGCCGAGCCGGTCCACAATGTGAGCCGCCACGGCGGGGTCGTCCGTCCACCAGTTGCCGTCTTTATTCCATATGTGGGACCCCGCGTCTTGCAAACTCGCCAGCGTCTTCTCCACGTCGGTCTTATATTCGCCCACGTCGGTCTGCGCGTTCTGCTGCTGACCGGCCAGGAGCGCGTCGCGCTTGGCGGCAATGGCGTCGCCCAGCGTTTCGTAAGACTTGGCGAAGCTCGCCACGCCCTCGTCTTCCAGTTCTTTGGTCACCTGGTCCATCGAGATGCCGACGGAGTTGAGTTCGTCTAGCACCTTGTGCGCGCCGGCCATGTCCTGGTCCACGGTGCGCTTGACGACGCCGTGGTCGTTGAAGGCGATGATGGTGGCGGGCGGCATGGTATCCACGGTGTCGGGACCGATCAACTCCTCGACGTAGAGCACATCACGGTACTCCGGGTTCTTGGTGCTGGTCGAAGCCCACAGCGGCCGCTGCACATGGGCACCCGCCGCCGCCAGCTTCTGCCAGCGTTCGCCGCCGAAGACTTCCTGGAAGACCTGGTAGGCGATCTTGGCGTTGGCGATGGCCGCCTTGCCCTTGAGCGCCTTGAGCCGGTTCTTCTCCTCCTCTGAGCCGGCCTTGGCGATCAGCGCGTCGAGTTTCTTATCGACGTTCGTATCGACCCGGCTGACGAAGAACGACGCGACCGACCAGATGTCGTCCACCGGCTTGCCTTCGGCCAGCCGCCGCTCCAGACCCTTGATGTAGGCCTCGATGACTTCGCGGTAGCGGTCGATGGCGAAGATCAGCGTGATGTTGATGTTGATGCCTTCATAGATCAACTGCTCGATGGCCGGGATGCCCTCCGCGGTGGCGGGCACCTTGACCAGGACGTTGGGCCGCTGCAGCCGCTCGCGGAACATGCGCGCCTGCTCGATGCTCTTCTGTGTGTCGCGCGCCAGGTCCGGCGTCACCTCGATGCTGATATAGCCGTCGAGATGGTTCGTCTTGTCGTAGACGCCGCGGAACACGTCGGCGGCATCCTGGATATCCTTCAGCATCAACTCGAAGAACACCTGGCGGGCGTCCTGGCCGCGGCCATACACGTCGCGCATCTGCTCGTCGTAATCGGTGCCGCTGCTGATGGCCTTCTCGAAAATGGTGGGATTGCTGGTCACGCCGACGATCCCATCCTCGTCGATCATTTTGCGCAAATCGCCGGAGGTGATCAGCCCGCGGCTGATATTATCCAGCCACGGCGCCTGACCCTGCTCCTCGTACAGGCGTTGCAAAGCAGTCTTACCCATCGTCGTGTCTCCTTTTGCTAGCTCTGCTTGTGGGCAGGGCTTTCGGTACTGGTTTCCGTGCCGCCCTGCTGCTCCAGATCCTCTTCATGTGGTGCGTCGCCGCGGCCATGCCGGCCGCCGGGATGTTGGCCCTGGCCGGCCGGGTGCGCCGGGCGACCGAGGATCGCCAGCGCCCATTGCGCCACGTTGCCGGCTGTCAGGCCGAACTTCTCCATGATAATCTCGTAAGGGGCCGAGGCGCCGTAGTGGTCGATGCCGACGGCGTGGCCTTCGTCGCCGACCCAGCGGCACCAGCCGAAAGTCGCAGCGGCTTCCACAGACACGCGCTTCTTGACGTTGGGCGGCAACACCGAGTCGCGGTACTCCTGGCTCTGGCGCTCGAATAGTTCCCAGGACGGCATGCTGACCACGCGGGCGCGCACACCCTGCTGCTTGAGCTGATCGGCGGCGCCCATCGCCAGTTGGACTTCCGAGCCGGTGCCGATCAGGATCACATCGGGGTTGCCGCCCTCGGCGTCGCGCAAGACATAGGCACCCCGGCTCAGCCCCTCCTCATAAGGCCGGGCGGTCTCGGCGAAGATCGGCACCTTCTGGCGGGTCAGCACGATCAGTGAGGGGCCGTCCTGCCGCTCCAGCGCGGCGCGCCAGGCGGCGGCCGTCTCATTGGCGTCGGCGGGGCGGATCACGCAGGAATTGGGCACAGCGCGCAACGCGGCCAGCATCTCGATGGGCTGGTGCGTCGGGCCGTCCTCGCCCAGGCCGACGCTGTCGTGGGTGAAGACGAAGATCGGGTTGATGCTCATCAGCGCGGCCAGGCGCATGGGCGGGCGCATGTAGTCGGAGAAGATCAGGAACGTCCCGGTGTAGGCGCGCAATCCCGACAGGGTCATGCCGTTGGCGACGGCGCCCATACCGTGCTCCCGGACGCCGAAGTGCATATTGCGCCCGCTGAAATCGTGATGCCCGATGTCGTCGAATCCTTTGAGGTAAGTGTCGGTCGAGGGTGCCAGGTCTGCCGACCCGCCGACCAGCAGCGGCAGCTTGGCGGCGATGCTGTTGAGCACCTTGCCCTGCGCGCTGCGCGTCGCCATGGGGCCGTCTTCGGGCTTGAAGCCGGGCAGGTTGTCGGTCCAGCCGGGCGGCAGTTCGCCGCGCGTCATGCGCTGGAACTCGGCGGCCAGGTCGGGGTACTTAGCGGCCCACTGGTCGTAGCGCGCCTGCCACGCGGCCTGCTGCTGCGCGCCGCGATCCACCGCCTGCCGGAAGTGGTCCAGCGCCTCCTGCGGCACATAGAACGTCTCATCCGGCTTCGGCCAGCCCAGGTTCTCCTTGGTCAGCTTGACCTCGGACACGCCCAGCGGGTTGCCGTGGGCCTCGGCGGTGTTGGCCTTGTGGGGGCTGCCGTAGGCGATCTCGGTGCGGCAGACGATCAGCGAGGGCGCGCCAAGCATATTGCGCGCGGCTTCGAGCGCGGCGGCCACCTCGTCCTTGTCGTTGCCGTCAATATGTTGCACGTGCCACTTGTATGCCTCGAAGCGCTTGCCCACGTCTTCGGTGAAGGCCAGTTGCGTGTCGCCCTCGATGGTGATGTGGTTGTCGTCGTACATCAGGATCAGGCGGCCCAGCCCCAGTTCACCGGCCAGCGAAGCCGCCTCGGACGCGACGCCTTCCATCAGGTCGCCGTCACTGCAAATGCCGTAGACATACCAGTCCACGACGAAGAGGTCTTCCTTATCCTTATTGTAGCGCGCGGCCAGGTAGTGCTCGGCCAGTGCCATGCCGACCGCGTTGCCCACGCCCTGGCCCAGCGGGCCGGTCGTCGTCTCGACGCCGGGGGTGAGGCCGTATTCCGGGTGGCCGGGCGTCTTGCTGCCCCACTGGCGGAAATTCTTCAGATCTTCCAGGTCCAGGTCGTACCCGGTCAGATACAGCAGCGAATAGAGCAACATCGAAGCGTGCCCGGCGGACAGCACGAACCGGTCGCGGTTCGGCCACTGCGGGTCGCGCGGGTTATAACGCATGAATTCGGTCCAGAGGGTATACGCCATGGTCGCCACGCCCATGGGCGTGCCGGGGTGGCCGGAGTTCGCTTTCTGCACGCCATCCATCGCTAAAGTACGGATGGTATTAATTGCCAGCTCATCCAGCTTAGTGAGTCCGACTTGTTGCATGTAGATCTCCTTGTGCAAGCTGCACTACAGCGCCATGTACGCCGCCCTCGTAAGTGTGGCAGGTACAGATTCAGAGAGGTATTTCCCCCGACTCAGCAGATGGCGTGCCAGGGTAAATTCGGGGCGATCAGGAGGAGAAGAGGCGCCGGTAGAGCTCTCGCTGGCGGGCCACGGCGCGGGTGTAGATCGCGTGGTGGGCGGGGTTCGGCGCGCAGGTGGAATCGGCGACGCCGGGCAGGCGCGCGGCGTTGTCGATGACGCCCAGCACTTCCAGGGCCAGCAAGGCGTTGCCCCGGCTGCTGGCCTCATGCTCGGCGGAGGCGACCACCGGCATACCGAGCACATCGGCCATGATCTGCGTCCAGGTGGGCGAGCGCAACAGCCCGCCGCCGCTGGCGATGAAGTGGCGCGCCTGCGGCACCTGGGGCGCCAGCCCGGCATAGATTTGCGCGAAGCGGTAGGCGACCGCTTCCAGCCCGGCACGCAGGATCTCGATGGGTGTGCTGTTCTGGCGCAGGCCGCTGATGGTCGCCGTGGCGTCGGGCGCCCAGCCGGGGCTGCGCTCGCCGACGAAGAAGGGTAGGATGATCAGGCCGTGCTCGTCGGGCGCCAGCGCGCCGACCGCGGCTTCCAGGTCGCGCACGTCGCTGAGGGCCAGCGTGTGGCGCATCCAGTCGAACACACTGCCGCCGTTGCTGAGCGCTCCGCCCAGCAGCGCGCGCCGCCGATCCACCCGGTAGACCCACAACCCCGCCGGCACGGTGGGGATCGGGTCGGCCACCACGACGCGCATGGCGCCCGTTGTGCCCACGGTCAGGGCGATACTCTCCGGCGTGCTTGCTCCACTGCCCAGGTTAGCCGTGGCCCCGTCGCCCACCGTGGGCAGCCAGGGCACCTGGGCCAGCGCGGGCCAGCGCGCGGCGTAGTCCGGGCGCAAGCCGCGGAACACGTCGGTGATGTCGACCAGCGGCGATAGTTGCTCTTCGCGCACGGGCAGCAAGGCCAGCGTTTCGGCGTCCCAGGTCAGCGTGTTGCGGTTTAGCATGCCGGTCCACGAGGCCACCGAGAGCGAACAAGCGCGCGTGCCGAAGAATTGCAGATAGATGTACTCGCCCAGTGACATCCAGTAGGCCGTGCGTTGCAGCACGTCGGGCGCGGTGCGGGCCAGCCAGAGGAAGCGCGGCGGCAGGTAACTGGTGTGGATCACCGTGCCGGTGCGCTGGTGCCAGGCGGCGCGATCCACGCGGTCGCGCAGCGCATCGGTATCGGGGGCCGAGCGCGTATCCGAGTAGAAATAGACCGGCGTGGTCGGGTGCCCATCGGCGCCCACGCCAAGCACGTTGCTGACCAGGCTGCACGAGGCGACCGCCGCGATCTGACCGGCCAGCGGCCCGGCAGCAGCCAGCACCTGGTCGAGCGCGGCCCCGGCAGTGGCCAGCATCGCGTCGATGCTGGCCGTCACCCCACCGTCGTCGGTCAGGTTCAACCCATAGGTCGTCTTGACCGTCAGCCCGTCCACATCGCGGCCCGCGGCGTCAAACACGATGGCGCGGAAGGACGACGATCCCAGATCGAGGCTCAAAACCAGCGGCGGCTGTGCCTGCTCACGCGCAATCGTCGGCATCGCTACTGCATCCTCCTCACCCCTGTGACACCAACTACTCTGTAACTGGAGTGTTATTCCCCGAAGTGCTGTGAAGCCGTTTCTTGATTGCTTGCCATTCCGCCTCCGTCACCGGAAAGTTCGTCCCCTGTGCAAAGCGCATAATACGCATGTTGCTCAACAAAGGGTCAAGCTGAAGCAATGCTTTTTCCAATGGGCAGTCCAAAAACACCTCGTCATAGCGAACCAGCGCACGCGGTTTGAGTTTCTTGCCTTCCGCCGGATCTCGCCAGTAGCTTATCCCGGCGGGCGAGTCCATCTGTAAGACCGGCTCACCCACCACGGTGCCGACGGCATAGATGCCCGCGTTTGAGCCCGACAACCAGATCAGAACCCGATCGCCGTCATGAATGTCCTGGACGTGTTGGTTTAGGCTCCAATATTCGCTCTGTTCTGCCTGCAAGGCGTCCTCAATGCGGTACTTTTTGGGATTCGCCTGAAAGATCCAGACTCTGGAAGACGAATTAGTGGCAGACGTTTTAGACTGGACCGGCTTCATGAATGATGGCTCCTTTCCTTTACGGGACGGCCTCAGCAAGTTCTATGCGCGCGCTGTCAGCGCCGCCACGACGGCATCCGCCGTGAGGGCACTCTCCGCCAGGCCAGTCAGTTGCTGGCGCGAAACGCAGCGCACCAGCACTTCGCCGCCGGCGCGGGCGATCTCCTGGGTCCACTCCAGCACGTCGCCCGGCGCGGTGCCGGTCACACGGCTGGTGATGGTCAGGTCATCACCGGGCAGGGCCGAGCGCAGGTAGTCGACCACGTACCAGGCGCCGCACAGCCGCAGGCCCGGCCCGCCGACCGGGGCCAGGGGCAACCCGGCATCGGTCAGCGCGGCGGCCAGGGCCTCGTCCAGCCAGGTGAAGTAGATCGTGTTGTTGATGTGGCCCATGCTGTCGGCCTCGTAGCGATAGGCGCGGCGCGGCATAAGGAAGCTGATGCCGGGCGGCGCGACCGGCGCGGCGGGTGACGGCGGCACGACCAGCGGCGTCGCCCCGCCCGGCCATAGGGCCTCGGTGATGTCGTAGGCGATGCGCGTCGGGGTGCCGCGCGCCCGGTCGATGTACACCCAGTCGCCGCGCCCGGCGGCCACCGGCTGCCCATCGGACCCGCGGATCTCGTAGTCGCGGTTCGAGCGCACCTGCTTGATGTTGGAGATGAACGTATCGACGGTCAGCACGTCTTCATAGGCGATCGGCCCCAGGCGGGCCAGCGTGAGCCGGCGCACGATCCAGGCCGTGCCCAACTCTTGATATTTGGCCTGGGTAAAGCCGAGCGCCGCCGACGCCTCCCAGGCGGCCTGTTCCATGTAGGCGGCCAGCATCCGCGTCGGCACCTCGCGCCAGCCGTCAAGCTCGAACGAACGCACCTGGAAATGAGCCGTATAACGACGAATCATGCGATCACAACCTTAGACTACAGCACCCGGTCCGTCAAGAAGCGGGCGACACCAGGCAAAGGCCGCGGAAGCAGCCTGGGAATGGTCTCACTTATAACGAGGACCCGACCTATGAAGCACCATCCCGGCGCGCACAGGCGGGCTTGATAGTCATTGCGCGCCCGCTGACGGGCCGGGCCACGGCCCACTATACCACCAGCCGCCCACGGCGCGCCAGATCGTGCCCGGTTCTGGCAGAACTTGCCGGCATCTGTCAGTTTTGCTAGAATACCCTGTCACGCGAAGGAGGCGAGGGTAATGACGCAACGGGTATGTGTGCATCTGGACGAGGACGCGGCGGAACTCTTGAAACGACTCGCCCCCTCGCCCCGTAAACAGGGTGAGTATCTGAGCGGCTTGATCCGCGAGGCCGCGGCGCGGCCCGCCGCCGGGGGCGGCGACCTGGAAGCGTTACGCTTGCAAGTGCATGGCCTGGTCAGCGAGATCCATAAGATCAATGCCCGCTTGCTGACCCTGGAAAGCAAAGACGAATGACCCCAGCCGAACCCGCCGACCGCGGGCGCATACCCGATCTGCCCCGCATCCCCGGCGAGAGCGGCGCCTGGACCACGACCGGCCTGACGAACGGCGTGGATGTTCCCAGCGGGCGCGGCACGCCCACCTGGCTGCGCGTGCCACTGTTCCCGGTGTGGGCCACCAACATCCTGCTGGGCATCCTCGTCGTCGTCTGGCTCTATGAAAGCTACGTCGGCGGGTCGCTGGCCGGCTCAGAGCGGATCGACGTGTTGCGCCAACTGGGCGCCAAAGACAACGGCCTCATTGTGCAGGGCGAGTACTGGCGGCTGATCACGGCCATGTTCCTGCACGCCGGGTTCCTGCATATCGCCTTCAACGGCTACGCGCTACTCATCTTCGGCCAGCAGGTCGAGCGGTTCTACGGCTGGGCGCGGTTCCTGGCGATCTATTTCATCGCCGGGCTGGCCGGCAGCATCGCCTCGTTCGCCTTCAGTCCGGCCATCTCGGTCGGCGCGTCGGGCGCCATCTTCGGCGTGATGGGCGCGATGGGCGCCTTCTTCTGGGTGCAGCGCCGCCTGCTGGGCGCCATGGCCCGCACCCAGCTCTGGAACGCAGTGACCATCATCGGCATCAACATCCTGTTCGGGCTGAGCCAGTCGGGCGCCATCGACAACATGGCCCACGGCGGCGGACTCATCGGCGGGCTGATCGCCGGGTTCGCCCTGGCCCCGCGCTACCGGCCCGGCCCGGCCCTCGGCCCCGACGAGCGGATGCTGGAAGACCGCCTGCCCTGGTGGGCGTTCATCGCGGTCACGGTGGCGTTGCTGGCCGTCGAGTTGCTGCTGTTCGCTGCGGCGCTGGCCTACCAGAAGGGCCACCTGTAGTGCCCAACAGCCTGCGCGACCGCCTGGTGCGCCTGCTGTTCCCGCCCCGCCACCCCGCCCCGCTCGCCGGGCCGCCCCGACGCATCGTCATCATCCGGCCCGACCATCTGGGCGACCTGCTGTTTGCCACGCCCGCGCTGGTCCGCCTGCGCGCCGCCTACCCCGACGCCCGCCTCACCGGTCTGGTCGGGCCGTGGGCCAAGCCGATCTGGGACCGCCAGACCATGCTGGACGACATCGGCGAACTGCCCTTCCCCGGCATCACCGCGCGCCCGGCCAGGCCCTGGGCACCCTACGCCATCCTGCGTAACGCTGCCCGCGAACTGCGCGCCCGCCACTACGACATGGCCGTGGTGTTGCGCTTCGACTACTGGTGGGGCGCCCTGCTGGCCGAGCAAGCCGATATCCCCGTGCGCTGGGGCTACGACCTGCCGGAGACGGCGCGCTTCCTAACGCACACCGTGCCCTACCAGCCGGGGCGGCACGAGGTGGAGCAAGACCTGGCCCTGGTCGAGGCCGTGGTGCGGACGGCGCCCCATCCGCCGCCCCCGCCGCTCATCGACCGAGCGGCGGGGCAGCCGCCGCTGCGCTTCCCGCTGACCGCCAAGGAGCGCACCTGGGCGTCCGAGCAGGCGTCCGCCGGGATGGGATCGCTGGTCGCCATCCATCCTGGCACGAACGGATCGCTCAAGCTCTGGACCCTGGCCGGGTGGGCCGCGGTGATCGAGTGGCTGCATGCCCGCGGCTATCGTATCGTCTTCACCGGATCGGCGGGCGAGATCCCGCTGGTGGAGGCCATCCGCGCTCGTCTTCAGCCCGCCACACAGATCGCCACGCTGAGCCTGGCCGGGCAGACCAGCCTGGGCCAACTGGGCGCGCTTTTTGCGGTATGTGCCGCGGTGCTCGGCGTCGACAGCGGACCGCTGCACCTCGCCACCGCCGAGGGCGCGCACACGCTGCGCCTCTACGGCCCCAGCGACGAGCGGCTCTGGGGGCCGTGGGGGCCGGCGGAGCGTAACATCGTGGTGCGCGCGCCGGGCACGGCGCCCGGCCACTTCCTCGACCCGGATCGCCGGGACCTGGAGGGCGGCCCCGAAATGCAGGCGATTACTCCGACCCAGGTGATCGCCGCGCTGGCCGGCTTGCTGGGAGAAAGTAATGGCTGATCAGCCGGACTCGGACACCGTGAAGCGGCGGGCGGTGCACATGCGCGACCACCTGGCGAACGAGCGCACGCTGCTCTCGTGGATCCGCCTGGGCATCGGCCTCACCGGCCTGGGCTTCGTCATCGCCCGCTTCGGCATCTTCCTGGAACAACTGGTGATCTCCGGGCAAGCGAAGGAATCGACGCCGCACTTTTCCGTGCCCGTCGGCGTGGCGCTGGTCCTGCTCGGCCCGCTGCTGGCCGGGCTAGCCGCCCGCCGCTTCTTCACCACCGAGCGCGAAATCAACACGGAACAGGCCACGCCGCACTACGGCCTGCTCTATGTGATCCTGGTCGCGGTTGCGGTGGTCGGGATCGTGCTGGCCGCCTACCTGGTCTACGTCTGGCTCTTAGTCGGAGGCCAGTAGCCCGGTGCGTTGGGTGGGTTAAGCGAAGCTGATGAACACCTACATTCCTGTGCCCGATCCCATCACCCCGGAGTGGCTGACGGCTGTTCTCCGCCAATCTGGAGTGCTACGAACAGGAGAGGTAACAGCCTTCGAGAAGGCGACGACAGGAGCGTTTAATTCGCACACCAGCCGCCTGTTCCTCCGCTACTCGCCGGCTGCCCCGCCCGAAGCCCCGACCCGTTTTATATTGAAGCAGAACACTCAAGAGGCATGGGCAAAAGAGGCAGGCCTGGAAGAAGTCAAGTTCTACCGCCTCGTCACCTCCCTACAAGATCACCCCGCCGTTATCGTCCCCTGTTACGTAGCGGCCTATGACGAGCCAAGCGGTAATTCGTATCTGCTGTTGCTGGATCTGTCGGAAACACACCGGCCACCCGTCACTCGCGATCAACAAATCAGCATTGTGGAGAGCGTCCCTCCCGCCGCATACATCGAAGCAGTCGTCGATACCCTCGCGCAGATGCACGCCTACTGGTGGGATCACCCGCTGCTTGCGACGGATCGGTTCGATGTTGGATACTGGAGTCGAAATGCCGAGCGATTTGCCCAGTATCTGCAACGCCGCCGCACCGCATGGGAAGGGCTTATTACCCATGAGAAAGCCTGGTTCCCGGACGATCTCTGTGAACTCTACGAAGAGGTTCTAGAGCACTTACCCCATCACTGGGCGCAGTATCTGGAGCCGCGTTTCCGCAGCCGGACCGATCTGACCCTCATTCACGGCGATTCCTATTTCGCGAACTTCCTCTGTCCGAACGATCCAGGGACCGGCGCAACCTACTTGCTGGATTGGCAATCGCCCAGCGTCGACATCGGCGGCTACGACCTTGCTAATTTGTGCGCGGCGTTCTGGACGCCCCAGCAACGACACGAAGACCAGCGCGAGGAAAACATGCTGCGCCGCTATCACACCATCTTATGCGCGCACGGCGTGAACAACTACTCGTGGGATGATCTGCGGACCGACTACCAGACGGGCCTGATCTTCTGGCTTCTCATGCCGGTGCAGGATCGCTATGATGGATCGAGCAAGGAATATTGGTGGCCGAAAATGCAGTGCCTGGTGGCGGCGTTTCAGGATTGGCAGTGTGAAAAGCTACTGGGCATCTAGCGGTTGTACGCTGCGAATACCTGATACAGGTCGGGTCAGCCGGGTCGATATGCGGCTCAATCCTATCATAATCTTATCACTTTGCCGATTATTGCGACATAGGAGATAAAAACCGACAGTATGTACATTGGTTTCGACGCCAGCCGGGCGGTGCGCGGCATCCGCACCGGCACCGAGCACTACAGCGCCAACCTGCTGCGCGAACTGGTCGGCAGCCTGGAGGCGAAACGCCATCGCTTCTCGTGTTATGTCAACTCAACCGAGCAGGACCCGCAGGCGCTGTTCGGCTTTCCTTTGCCGCCGCATTTTCGGGTGCGCGCCATCCCGTTTCCCCGGCTCTGGACGCATCTACGGTTGAGCGCGGAGATGGCCCGGCGCCCGCCGCGCGTGCTGTTTGTCCCGGCCCATGTGGTGCCGATCATCCATCCGCGACGCACGGTGGTGACCATCCACGATCTGGGCTACCTGTACTACCCGGAGGCGCACACGCGCTTCTCGCGCTGGTATCTGCACTGGTCCACCATCTACAGCGCCCGCGCCGCCCGGCGCATCATCGCCGTGTCGGCGGCGACGGCCCGCGACCTGCAAACCCGCTACAAGGTGCCCGCCGAGAAGATCCACGTCGTCTTGCACGGCGTCGATTCCGCCTTCCGGCGCGTGACCGACCCGGCGACAATCGCCGAGGCGGCAGCGCGCCATGGCCTGGACGGGCCGCGGCCCTACCTGCTGTTCGTCGGCACGTTGCAGCCGCGCAAGAACCTGGGCCTGCTGATCGAGGCTTTTGCGGCGCTGCTCAAGGACTGGGATGCCACCGCCGGGCCCACGCCACGCCTGGCCCTGGGTGGAAAAAAGGGCTGGCTGTACGACACGCTTGTCGCCCAGGTCGAGCGCCTGGGGCTGGGCGACAGTGTGCGCTTCCTCGGCTATGTGGCCGACGCCGACCTGCCGGCCCTGATCAGCGGCGCGACGGCGGTGGTGTTGCCGTCGCTGTACGAAGGCTTCGGGCTGCCCGCGCTGGAGGCGATGGCCTGCGGCGCGCCCTTGCTGGCCGCCGACGCCTCGTCGCTGCCCGAAGTCACGGGCGACGCCGCGCTGCTGCTCGACCCGCGCGACCCCGCCGCCTGGACCGGGGCCATGCGCCGCGTGCTCACCGACCCGGCCCTGCGCGCCGCTCTGAGCCGCCGGGGGCCGGAACGCGCCGCCCGCTTCACGTGGGCCCGCACGGCCGCCGAAACGCTGCGCGTGCTGGAGGAGGCCGGGCGCGGCTAGCGGCCGTTGCGCCCGATCGGTTGCATAACGCAAGTTCCTGGCCCCTGCTGGGCACAGCATACGGAAACGACAAACGAGTACGGCGCCATGAACCGCGCCGCTACACAAAACACGCGGCTGGAATCTGCAATAACGAAAGGATGCATGACCATGGCGATTCGCGTTTGTGTCGCCGGGGCGACGGGATGGGCCGGGAGCCTGGTGACCCGCGCCATCCTCGAATCGGAGCAATTCCAACTGGTGGGCGCGCTGGCCCGGCGGAGCGCCGGCACCGACATCGGCGTGGCGCTGGGGCTGCCGGCGGCGGGCATCGCAATCGCGCAATCATTGGAAGACGTGCTGCCCGCCGCGCCCGACGTGCTGATCGATTACACCAAACCCGATGGGGTGAAGGCGCGCATCCTCGACGCGCTGGATCACGACGTGCGCGTGGTCGTGGGCACGTCGGGGCTGACGGCGGCCGACTACGAGGATATTGCGCGGAAAGCGCAGGAGCGCAACCTGGGCGTCATCGCCGCGGGCAATTTTTCGATCACGGCGGCCCTGGCGAAACACTTCGCGCTCATCGCCGCCCGCTACCTGCCCTCCTGGGAGATCCTCGATTACGCGCAGGCCGACAAAGTCGATGCGCCCAGCGGCACCACGCGGGAACTGGCCGAAGAACTGGCCCAGGTAGCCGAAAACCGGCTGGGCTTGCCCGTCGCACAAACCCACGGCCCCCAGGAAGCGCGCGGGGCGACGATCGGGAACACGCAGGTCCATTCGATCCGCCTGCCCAGCTATGTCATTGCTTTTGAGACGATCTTCGGGCTGCCGGACGAGCGCCTGACCATCCGCCACGACGCCGGGTCGGGCGCGGAACCCTACGTGGGCGGCACGCTGCTGGCGGCGGAGAAAGTGATGAGCGTCACCGGGTTGGTGCGGGGGGCTGGATCACTTGCTGTTCGGCTCTTAGCAGTTCGTAGACCACGCTACTGATTCTGATTGGCAGCAGGCCGGTTTGCAACCGGCCCCTACACCGCAAAATCACTGTAGCCGGCTACTGGCGGCCGGGGCTGAACAGCCGGGCCAGGTCGCCGCCGTGGGCGAACGTCCAGCGGGCAAACTTCACGCTGTCGGCCAGGCGCGCCACGGTGAGCGCCGGGTCGGGCAGGAACTGTGCCTCGCCCACCCAGTAGAGCGGCACTCGTGCGATTTCGTAGGGGATGGCCTGGCGTTCGAGCCGGGTCAGGCGGTGCTGGGCCGCCGCGTCGTAGGCGTCGAGCATGCCGCGCGTGGCCTCCCAGGGCAGGTCGGCGGGCAACTCCGTGCCGGCCAGGCGCACCAGCATCCAGTAGAGGCAATAGGCCAGATCGTAGACCCGCTCGCGCATCGCCAGGAAGTCGAAATCGACCACTGCGGCGACCCGGCCCCGCCGGAACAGCACATTGCCGCCGCCATAGTCGCCGTGGATGGGCTGCACCGGCAGGCCCGGCGCCGCGCGGGGCCACCAGTCGGCCAGCTTGCCGAGCACTTCGTTGGCGGTAGCGCAAACCTGCAACGCCCGCCCCGTCGCGTTGCCGGGTGGGTTAGCGCGAATGCGGGCCTCCGTCTGGCCGACCCAGGCCAGCAGGCTCGTAGGGCTGCCGTAGTTGCTGACTCGCGGCGGCACGAAGGTCCGCGGATCAACAGCGGCGGTCAGCCCATCGTGCAGCCGTCCCAGCACGGCAAAGGCCGGCGGGTAGCGATCCCAGCTGTCGGCGACGTTGTCGTGCGCCACGAACGGCTCGACCTCGACCAGCCGATTGCCCCAGCGCAGCGCGGGTTCGCCCTCGGTGGTCGCCAGCGGCACGCTCACCGGGAAGCCCGCGGCGGCCAGGCGGTGTTTGGCGGCCTGCAGCACCGCTACCCGTTCCGCCGTGACCCAGGGCCGGTGGACGCGCAGCACAAACTGGCCGCCCACCGTGTAGAGGCGCAGGTTCAGGTTATAGGTGCCGCCCAGGTCGCGCGCCGCCTGGATGGGACCCAGCCCAAAGGCGGCGGCGGCCTCATCCAGCAGCGCGTCGTCGGGTCCCGCCCGCGGGCCTAGCTCCGATTCTTGTAGCTCCGGTAAGTCGCCGGATGCAACGTCCATCTCAGAATCCCATCGCGGGGCTGATGATCGGCGGCACGACCGCCGGGGTCATCAGGATATTATGATCGCGGCCCGGTTGCCGGTCAACGCGGGCCGGCATCCGCAGCGCCCGCAGCGCCGCCGTGAGCACGGGGTTCACGGTGAGCTTGTCCATGCACGAGCCAACCTCCAGCGTGCGGCAGCGGTCGTCTTCATATTTGAAAGCCTGCTTCCAGCACGATCCACACCGCGGTTCCTTGCGGAAGGGCGCGATCAAGGCTTCGCCCCGGCTGGGATCGTAGGGGCCGGTCACTTCCGGGTTGGTGGGACCGAACAGCCCCACCCACGGCACGTCGAGCGCGCCCGCCATGTGCAGCAGGCCCGTATCCACGCTCACCGTGAGGTTGCAGCGCGCCAGCAGGGCGGCCACGCGGTCCAGCGACGCGTAGACCGGCACGGCGGGCGACCCGGCGGCGGCAAACGCGGCGGCCACCGAACTGCGCTCCAGGGGCCGGTCGCAGAACAACAGAGTGCGCACATCGGGCCGGGCAGCGCGCAGGCGGGCATCCAGTTCCAGCCAGTGCGCCAGCGGCCAGCGCTTGATCACCATGTTGGTGCCGGGCACCAGCGCCACCAGCGGCCGGTCGTCCAGCAAGTCGTGCTCGCGCAACAACTGCGCCGCCCACTCCTGGGCCGGAGCGCGCAGCACCAGGTGCGGCTTGCGCGCTTCCGACGGGATTGCTACCTGGAGTTCGCGTTCCAGCTCGTCGGCCAGGCAATCCAGCGAGTGCACCGTATTCGCATCCGCCACCGGCGGGAACTGCGGTGTCCAGGTGCTGCGGAAGTCCATTGCCCGCTCCCAGGCGAAAAAGCAGTTGATGACCAGGTCGAACGGGCCGAGTTCGTAGTCAAAGAGCGGCCCGGCGAACCAGGCCAGCACCGTCTGCGGCAACAACCAGCGCAGGTTCACCGCCGCTTTGCCTGGCTCATGGTTGAAAGACGCCGGTTTCAACGTGCGGATGGCCGGGTCGTTACAGAGCAGATTGCCGTGCTCGGACACGGCCACGGTGATCTCCGCTTCGGGGAAGCGCGCCCGGATCACCGGCAGCAACGGTTGCATGTTAATGAAATCGCCGATCCCATCCGCGAATGGAATGACTAACACACTCCTGATAGCCAAGAACCCAGCCTCCTACGACGACAACTCGCGGCATGCCGTATCAATGTAAAACGTCTGAAGCAATGTAGAATAACGGCAACCTGATCCAGCGACCCCATCGGCGCACGAACATACCATTGTACAATAACCCACTATATTACGGCAAACTCGCACGAGTGTGGAGGCCGATCGGCGCGGCATTGCGCCGGTTGTGGGCAGTTCACGCTTCGGCTATAATGGGGCGTTATGAGCACACCCCGGTTGCCCGCGAACCCGCGTATTCTCTGCGTGAAACTGGCCGATATCGGCGATGTCCTGCTGTGTACTCCGGCGCTGCGGGCGCTACGAGTCCGGTACCCCGGCGCCCAGATCGACTTGCTTACCCCACCGTTATCGGCCCACGTGCTGCAAAACGCTCCCGAAATCAATAACGTGATTGTCTTTAACAAGTTCCCCTTCGATACGCTGGGCAGCCTGTTCGATCTCAAAACCGTATTCGGCGCGATACAATTCCTACGCGGGCTGGGCCGCGGGCGTTACGACGCCATCTTGCTGTTTCACCATTATACACTGCGCTTCGGTGCGCTCAAATTCGCCGCCGTGGCCCTGGCGAGTCGCGCGCCGATCCGGGCCGGGGTGGACAACGGGCGCGGCTGGTTCCTGACGCACAAGGTCGCGGATCGCGGCTTCGGCGCCGAGCACGAGGCCGAATACTGGCTCGACGTAGCCGCGCAGATCGGCACCGCGCCCCGACCCGCCGACCGCCGCATCCACATCCCACTGGCCGAAGCCGACCACGCGGCGGCGGATGCACTGCTGGCCGAGCTGAGCTTGCCCGGCGCCGGACCGCTGATCGCCATCCACCCCGGCGCCGGGTGGTACAGCACCGCCCGGCGCTGGCCCGCCGCGCATTTCGCGACGCTCATCGCCACGCTGGTGCGTGAGCGCGACGCGGACATCCTGCTGCTAGGCGGCCCCGACGAGCAGGATCTGGCCGCCGAGGTGCGCGAAAGCGTGCCCACTGACGAACGGGTGCGTGTCCATAACATCGCCGGGCGAACCTCGATCACCGGGACGGCGGCGCTGTTGCAGCGGTGCGCGCTGTTCATCGGCAACGACAGCGGGCCGATGCACCTGGCGACGGCGGCGCGCATCCCGGTGCTGGGCATCTTCGGCCTGAGCAACTGGCGCGCCTTTGGGCCCTACGTACCGCCCGCCCCCGGCGTGCCCGACCAGCCGGCGCGCATCGTCCGCCAGGATCTACCCTGCCAGCCCTGCCTCTATCGCGGCCTGCAACTGGGCCTGCGCGACGGCTGCGGTCCGCGCCCCTGCCTGACCGCGCTCGCGCCCGCGTCGGTGGCCGAGGCAGCGCTGGCGCTGCTGGACGCGCGCTGATGCGCCTGGCGTTTGACGCGAGGATGGTCTATTACCGCCGCGCCGGGATCGGGCACTATAGCATCCGCCTGTTGCGCGCGCTGGCCGGCCTGCCTCCCGCCGAGGCGGCGGACCTGCACGTCACCGTGCTGCAAAGCCGCAAGGACCCACAGCCCATCGTCGACGGCGATCCGCGCTTTCGGCGGCGCAGCCTGGTCACGCCCTGCCATCACCGCTATGAGCAAGCCGCACTGGCGGTCGAACTGGCGGCGATCCGCCCGCGCCCCCAGGTGCTGCACAGCCCCGACTTCATCCCGCCGTTGCAGCGCCCCTGCCCCGCCGTCATCACCGTGCACGACCTGGCCTTCCGCCGCTTCCCGGATCTGCTGACGGCGGAGAGCGCGCGCTATTACGGGCAGATCGAGCGTGCCGTGGCGAGCGCGGAAGCGATCATCGCCGTGTCGGCCAGCACGGCGGACGACCTGGTGGACCTGGCCGGGGCCGCCCGCGACAAGATCCACGTCGTCTACGAGGCCGCCGATCCGCTTTACCGGCCTCCAGAGGCCGCGCCCGCCGCGCGCCCCGGCTACCTGCTATTCGTCAGCACGATTGAGCCGCGCAAGAATCTGCCGGTGCTGCTGGAGGCATACCGCTTGCTCCTGGATCGGGGGCGCATCCGGCCCGTGCCGGAGTTGCGCGTCGTGGGCCGCCGCGGCTGGCTCTACGAGGACAGCTTCCGCGCAATTGAGCGGCTGGGGCTAGCCGCGCACGTGCGCCTGCTCGGCGAGGTCGCGCCGCCCGATCTGCTCGGACTGTACCAGGGCGCGCGCCTGTTCGCCATGCCGTCGCTCTACGAAGGCTTCGGCCTGGGCGCGCTGGAAGCATTAGCCTGCGGCGCGCCGGTCCTGGCGTCCAGGGCGGGTGCGCTGCCGGAGGTCGTCGGCGACGCGGGACTGCTGCTGCCGCCCGGCGATCCCGCCGCCTGGGCCGACGCCCTGGAACGGGTGCTCGGCGATCCGGCCCTGGAAGCCGATCTGCGGCAGCGGGGACCGGCACAAGCGGCGCGCTTCTCCTGGACGCGCGCCGCCCGCGAGACGCTGGCCGTCTACCGCCGCATCGCCCGGTAAGTCTCAGGAGAGACAAAGATCATGCCGGCAGCCCCGCCCGTATATTTGATCGTGGGCCTGGGCAACCCCGAACCGAGGAGCAACCGTACCGTGCCGACGAATGCACCGCTACATCTGATTGTGGGCCTGGGCAACCCCGGCCCGAAATACGACCGCACCCGCCACAATGTCGGCTTCCTGGCTGTGGACGAACTCGCCCGCCGCCACGGCATCACCTGGCGCGGGCGGCAAGCGCGCGCCGAGGTGGCGAAGGGCACGATCAACGGCATCCCGGTGGTCCTCGCCAAGCCGCAGACCTTCATGAACCTCAGCGGCGAGTCGGTCTCCGGGTTGCTCAACTGGCACAAGATCCCCCCGAGCCGGTTGATCATTATTTACGACGATATGGATCTGCCGCTGGGCACGATTCGCGTGCGGGCGCGCGGCTCGGCTGGCGGCCACAACGGCATGAAGTCGATCCTCCAGCACCTGCGCAGCGAGGAATTCGCCCGCCTGCGCATCGGCGTCGAACGCCCACCCGGCGCCGGAGAGAACATCGACTGGGTGCTGGGCCACTTC
The DNA here is from genome assembly GCA_035693165.1 of Chloroflexia bacterium. GTDB lineage: Bacteria > Chloroflexota > Chloroflexia > QHBQ01 > JAICKM01 > JAICKM01. Next base: position 21,221 of record DASSGZ010000064.1, read on the forward strand.
ACCAAGGACGAGCAGCGCGAGTTGCAGCCTGCGCTCAACAACGCGGTCGACGCCGTGGAGTTCTGGCTGGCGAACGGCATCGATAAGACGATGAACGCCTTCAACGGCGGCCTCGCCGGAGGCAAGGAGCCTCCGCCCCCGCGCAAGCAGAAAGCGCCGCCCCCCGGTCAGGAGAGTCCCGCGCCCGCCGCCGCGTCGTCGCCGGCGCCCGAACGCGAGCGCCCGCCCCTGCCCGGCCTGGGCGGCCAGATCGCCGCCCTGCGCGCCCAATTGCTCGGCAAGCACCCGGCGAAGCTGCCCGGCGACGAGGAACGGGGTTCGGGTAAGCCAAAGGAATAGCACGAGGCGCTACTTCGCCGCATCTACGCATTGCTGATGCGGTTTTGACGTGATTTTGAAATGAATATGATGTGATTAACCCGGCAAGAACAGAGATGGTTGAGAATACTACCACGGCCATTTCAGCGGCGCAGTGGGTGTTCATCCATGGGGCAGCGGGCAGCAGCAGCTTCTGGGACTTAGTGCGCCCGGCCTTCCCTGGGGCCTGGGCGGTCGATCTGCCCGGCCACGCCGTGGGCAGGGCGCGCCGGACCGAGCCGGCCCCTCTCGCTGGCGAGCTGATCCTGGACTCGATAGACGCTTTCGCGGACTGGCTCATGGGCGAGATCGCCGCACGGCAATGGGGTGAGTTGGTGCTGGTGGGGCATTCGATGGGCGGCGCCATTGCGCAGGTGGTCGCGTTGCGCCGCCCGGCCTGGTTGCGCGGCGTGGTTCTCTCCAGCACCGGCCCGATCCTGCCCGTCCCCGCCGAGTTGATCGACCTGGTCCAGCAAGATTACCCGGCGGCGATTGATTGGGTTCTAGAACACAGCTACGCGACGCCGCCCACCGGCTACCGGCGCGAGGGCATCCGCCGCCAGCTAGCGCGCATCCCGCCCGCCGTCACCCTGGCCGACTACCGGGCCTGCAACGCCTTCGACATCTGTGTTGCGTTGCAGCAGACGCAGTGGTCCATACCTACGGTGATTATCTGCGGCGCGGAGGACCGGATGACGCCGCCGGCCTTTAGCGAGTTCCTGCTGGCGCATATGGCGGGGGCACAACTGGCGCGCGTGGAGAATGCGGGTCATATGGCGCCGGTGGAGCAACCGGCGACCTGGGTGGCAGCCGTGCAGGGGCTATGGGTGCAAACAGCTACGGCGATGCGTCCGGCACCAGGGGCAGCGTAGGCGTGGGCGGCGCGGGCAACGGCGGCAGCCCGACCTGATTGCCCACCGCCACCCGATGCTGCCGGAAATAACCCTGGTTCACCTCCAGCGCGTACACATAGGGGCGCGCCGGGTTATGCAAGGTTTCGTCCAGCGGCTGCATATCCTGGATATCCACGATGGTTCCGTCCCCGGCGATAAACGCGATGCTGAGCGGCAAGAGGGTATCGCGCATCCAGAAGGGGATCGTCGTTGCGCCGGGGAAGACAAACAGCATGCCCTGATCGGCGGCCAGGGCGGTACGGTGCATCAGGCCGGTCTCCTGCTTCTCCGGCGTGTCGGCGATTTCGACGTAGAGGCGCAGCAGGCTGCCCGCGCTGTTGGTGATCACCAGTTGCGGCAGCGAAACGTCGGCGGTCGGCAGCGGGCCGGCGGCGACTGGCGCCGTCGGTAGCGGACTGTTGGTGGGCGCGGCGACCGGCGCCATGGTAGCGGTGGGCACGAAGGTGGGCAGGGGCGTCGCCAGGTCGATGCCCGGCGTGCCGGGACCGGGCGGCTCCGGCGCCACACAGGCTGTGGTCATCATCATCATGGCCGCCAGGGCCAGCAGAAGGGCGCCTGCGGCCCGCACACGCCGTCCAGGGGCATGCCAGGGGCCGGAAGACGGTTGATCCGGCATCGTCTATTTCTTCCAGTAATCGCCAATGGCGGCATCGGCCACGACGGGCACCGTCTGCAGAATCTGCTCGCCGGCGCGGATCATCTCGTGCTCGACGATCTGCTTCACTTCCTCGGCCTGCTCAGCGATCACCTCGACCACGATTTCATCATGCACGGTATTGACTACGCGCGCGTCATAGCCGCGCAGCGCACTGCGCAGGTAGACCAGCGCGATCTTGGTCATATCAGCGTTGGATCCTTGGATGGGTGTATTCTTCCCCTGGCGCTCAATCGATCCGATCCGCTGGCGGTAGTCGGGGTCGTTGCGGTCGGGCACATCGTAGAAGCGGCGGCGGCCCAGGCTCGTTTCACTGTAGCCCTTGCGCACGGCATCGCGGGCAGCCTTGTCCAGCCACTGCTGCACGCCGGTATATGCCTGGAAGTACTTCTCGATGAGAGCCTTCGCTTCGTCGGGTGATACACCTAACTGCAAGGCCAGCGAACCGGGACCGCGCCCGTAGGCCAACCCGAAGTTGATCGACTTGGCCGCCGACCGCTGGGGCTTCTGCACCTGGTCCAGCGGCACCTGGAACATCTGGCTGGCGGTAATGGCGTGCAAGTCGCCGCCGCTTCCGAAAGCCTCGACGAACCCTGGATCACCACTTAATTCAGCCAAAATACGAAGCTCTGCCTGACTGTAGTCGCAAGTGCAAAGTTTGTACCCCTCGGCGGCGACGAAACAGGAGCGGAAATCCGACGTGGCCGGGATCTGCTGCACGTTAGGGTTGGTGCAGGAGAAGCGACCCGTGTCGGCGCCATACTGGTTGAAGTCGGGGTGGAGACGGCCGGTCTGCGGATTGATCAGCGCCAGCAGATGCTCGCCGAAGGCGCTGAGCGTTTTTTCGTGCGAGCGGTATTCGAGAAGCTTCTTGATGGCCGGGTGGTCGCCCGCCTTGATCAGCGTGGCTTCGCTGGTGTCGGCCAGTTCGACGCCGAGCCGGGCGAAGACCTCGATCAGTTGGGGGCCGCTGTTCAGGTTGATGGTTGGTACGCCGAACATGGTAGCCTGCTTGGCGACCGCGGCCAGCATCTCGTTCAACTCTTCGGCGGCGCGGTCGCGATCCACCGCCACGCGGGCCAGGATCGCCCGCCAGTGGTCGGTGTCGATCTTCACGCCGGCCAACTCCATGTCGCCGACGGCGGCCACACACTGGAACTCCAGCTCGGCGACCTTGGTCATGCGCAGCTTCTTCAACTCGGCCTGCTGGGCGCGCTGGATCTCGAACATGACCAGCGCGTCGCGAGCGGCGTAGACCAGTTGCTCTTCCGACAGATAGCCGTCGCCCTTCACACCCACAAAGCTCTTGCGGATCGTCTTGTCCATGGTGATGCCGGCGTACTTGAGCGCAAGCTGGCGCAGGCTCACCTCGCGGGCGCGCCCCGCGGTCAACAGGCGCTCAGCCAGCATCGTGTCAAAGATGTTGCAGAGCTCGATCCCCGCGATGTGCTTGAGGATTTTGTAGTCGAACTTGGCGTTCTGCAAGATCTTCAGGCTGCGCGTGCTCTCCAGGATCGGCTTGAGCGGCAGCGGATCGACGCGCTGGCAATCGACGATATAGGCCTTCTGCGGGGTCGCGACCTGCAGTAAGAGCAGGCGCGAGGTGTACGGGTCGAGGCCGTCGGTCTCGGTATCGACACCCAGCAGTGGCTCGGGGCCGAGCAGGTCGGCGACTTCGACCAGGCGCGCAGAGTCCTGAATGAGTTCGTAGTCGACCCCGCTCAGGCCTTCGTCGCTGCGCACGGCCACAGCCGGGGCGTCCCCATCATGACCGTTGCCGTTCACCGCCACCGGCACGGGCGCTTCCATCTCGAATAAAGCGACGGGGCCCGCCGGCAGCAGCGCCGCCACGTTGGGCGACAGCGCGGCGGGCGGCGCCTCGACGGGCGCGGCGGCGAGCACCACGGGCCGGGCCGCCGGGCGCGCGCCGGTGTTGTGGCCTTTCCCGGCGCTGTTGCCGTTCCGGGTGTAGCCGTTGCCGGTGCGCCCGCCTCCACCGCTCGACCCCCGGCCCGCCGCGCCGGCCTGGTCCTGTTGATAACTTTGCCAGAGCGCGGTGCAATAGCGGTCCGAGAGGGGCGCCACCACGGGCGCGGTGCCGTGGTCGAGCCAGAGATGCTGCCAGGCGAGGGCCGTCGCCGGATCGGCGTCCGGCGGGCAGAGCGGGCAGGCGCCATAGTCGGTCAGGTAGCGATGCAGGCAGACCCGGCAGAGGTCATAGCGGTGCGCGTAGGCGGCAATGGGTAGCTCGGCCCCGCAGCCGTCACAACGCGGATGGATGGGCTGCCCGGCCGGATAATGGGCGGGTAAAAGCGTCCAGCTATGGCAGAGGGGGCAGCGGGTCTGCATAATCAGTCTCCCTGGAACGACGGTGGTAATACAGGATGTTTGTTCCATTATACGGGATTACCGGCTATCCGGCAAAAGTTTTCTCAGTTATGTCAACTGATCGGTTCAGTTCGGCCAGCATTTATGTCAACTAAGCAGATCCCACCCCGTTCTCTCCGGCCAGTGCGGCAATGGCTTTATGCAATAGTTCGGTATTGGCATGAAAGGCGCTGTTGCGGATGGCCTCCCCGGCAGAGAACCAGCGCGCGTCGGCCACCTCAGACAGTTGCGGCGTGATGGCGCTGGTCAGCGCGTGGATGAGGTAGAAATAGACCGTCTTATCGATCAACGCCCCACCTTGCCGGAAGAAATAGTGGGTTTGCCCGAGCAGTTGCAGGATCTCGCCCTCCACACCCGTTTCCTCCAGCACTTCGCGCCGGGCAGCGGCCGCCGGGTCTTCGCCGCGCTGGACCATGCCCTTGGGGAAACTCCAGCGCCCCAGGCGGTCGGCGATCATTAGGATCTGCGGCTCGCCGGGCGCTTCGCGATAAACGATCCCGCCCGCTGATGTGACAACCGTCGCCATAGTGCTGTTCATCCCATCCGTAAAACTGTAGTTATACACAAATTGGTGGATAACTTCTGGATAAGTGGATTATTTACGCTTTTTACGGCGTGCTTTACCGGCTCCGCGCCTTGATTTTCCGAGTCGCCGCTGCCGCTTCGCGGTTGATCTGCCGGGCACCCAGCCGGGTGCGGTCGCGGGCCAGGCCGGCCAGCGCCTTGAGGGCCTGCCGGTCGCCCATCTGGGCCAGGGCGGTGACTGCGGCCAGCCGCGCCGCCGGGTCCCTGTCGCGCAGACCGCGTAGCAAGGCAGGTTGGCCCTCGCGGCTGCCGATCCGGCCCAGCGCTTCGAGCACCGCCCGCCGCACCAGGGCGCTGTCGTCGTGGCCGATCTGGACTAGCGCCGCCACCGCATACGGGTCGCCCAGGCGCCCGAGCGCATCAGCGGCCGCCCGGCGCACCCAGGGTTCGTCATCGGCCAACCGGCTAATCAACCCCTCGGACGCCGTGGGGTCGCCAAGCAGGCCCAACGCCTCGCAGGCATGCCAGCGCACGCCGGCATCTGGGTCATGCAGCAACGGCAGCAACCCCGGCACGGCGGCCCGGTCGCCGAGGCGGCCCAGGAGATCGGCGGCGGCGCGCCGTACCAGGGGATCGCCATCGTGCAGCCGCGGCAGCAGAGCCGCCCGTGCCTGGGCGATCAACGCTGCGTCATCCTGCACGACCGCCAGGATCGCCCGGCTGATCTCCTGGCGCACCGCCACCTGTTCGTCGCCGGCTGCCGCCACCAGAGCCGGCAAGGTAGTCGGGACGCGGATCTCAGCAAGCGACACGGCCGCGGCTAATCGTTCCGCGGTACTGCCGCTGCGCAACTGCGCCGCCAGCGTATCCAACAGACCCGCTTTCCATTGCTCGAATGGGCGGCCCTCCTGGAAGACCAGCCGGTCGGGTGCCACCAGGGCGCGGGCGTGGAGCGCGTGCAATGCATGCGCCGCCCGCCATTGCACCAGGGGTGCCGGATCGCGCAGCGCCTGGATCAGCGGACCGATGGTCCGTTCGTCACCCACCCGGCCCAACCCCTCGGCGGCCACGGCGCGCATCAGCATGGCAGGCGCCGTGATTTGCTCCAGCAGATACTCGCGCAACTCGGCGCGCTCGGCGGGCGACGACTCGTGCAAGTGCGCCAGCCGGGCACGGATATCCGCCGGCCCGGCCGTTGGCGCGCCGGACTGGCGGTTCATTCCCGATTGCGTTTGTAGTATCTGCATATTGCCGCCAGACACGAATGATCGAAGTCGTGCTAAGTGGAATCAGGTGTTCTGTTGCTCGGCCAGCTCACGCGCCTGCTCAATCCAGCTTTCCAGGTCGACACCCACGCCGTTGATACCTTCCGCGTCGAGCATCGCCGGTTTGGTGTCGGCCAACTGGCGAAACGTCGTGATCCCCAATTCATTCAGCCGTTTTTGGAAGACCGGTCCAATCCCACGGATGATGGTGAGATCATCATGTTGTGCGGTGCCGTTATCACTGGAAGCAGTCGGCGCAGCCGAGGTGTTCTGGGTTGCCGTGTCAGGTCCCGCCTGCGCAGCAGGAGCCGGCGTCGCCTGGGCAGCAGAAGCAGGAATTGCCGCAGCGGATGTCGCAGTGGACTGATCAAAGTCGGCACCGGGACCCACGCCGGTATCGCCATTCCGGCTGGGCGCCTGCGCCGGCACATCCACGCTGGCCGTGGCGCTATCCATCGGCACATCGAACTCAATCGGTGCCTCCAGCGTGGAGAGCGTGCTTTCCATCGGCACGTCGAATTCGAGCGGGATCTCGTCCTCGATCTCGTCGTCGTCGTAATCCTGGTTCAAGCGCGACCAGAGGTAAATAGCGAGCGCGGCCACGCCCGCCCCAATACTCAACCGAATCAGCCAGCGCATCATACAAACACCTCCCGCTAAAGCTCAAACGCCGGTTGCCCGGCAGCGTAGGAGCAAGGAACATACCAGCAAAAGCGTGGTAGTAGATCGACGATTGTACCATTATCCCACGTGTTTCAGGTGAAACACCTGCCCCGGCACTGCAACTGCACTGTATTATACACGACCTGCATCGGAAGCACAGCCCGTGCCGGGCCCCCGCTAACTACCTTTGCGGATGGCGCTAAAGCGATGTTTCACGTGAAACCTTTACCACCGGGATGATCCTATTGCTTGTTCTATCTATTGCTTGTTCAAAGTGATGTTTCACGTGAAACACCGGCGCCATAGCATTCATCCAACCTACAATTACACACGGCAAAAAAAGTAACCCCACGTGCTGCCGAGATAATGCGCAAGAAACCGCAAGAACTCGGCGCTCGGATACGCTTCGCCATACCGAATACCGTGTATATCAAGCGTGAAACGCGCGACAGCCGCGCTGTGTCGCCAATCCCAGGCGGCAGGGCCTGTTTCGTGCGCGCAAACCGGGCAGCGCCACCGATAACGCGATTTGTCTGCGAACCAGCTATCCATTGCTTGCTGCCATTTGGCTATCTTGCACCCGCACGTAGCACACTGTGGGGGACGGGTGTTGCCCATCCCAAGGAACGCTTGCGCGGGCAGGACCGCCGAGAAAGCCACGCGGCAGCGTCCGCGACTGTCTACCGGTCCCAGTTCTTGCACTTGATCGTCTACCACGGCCAGTTGCATCACCGTGTGCGATGTGCGAAAAGCGATCAACTCGTGAAAGCGCCGGCCAGGTGAATATGGACCGTGTCCCGCGTAAACAATGGCCGGATCGATCAACCCGATAGTTTGTAACGCCGCGAAGAAATCCGCTACGTTGTCGGGCGCCGCATCCGGGATGGCCGGATACAACCGCAGGCTCGTACTGGACATGCCGACCGTTCACCTTGTCTAAAGCAACCCCGCCCTTGTTTCACGTGAAACAAGGGCGGAGCGCCAAATAAATATCGTTGTCGCAGCGGCCCCTGCCAGGGAGAACCGCCGCCGATCAACGTTGGGCCAGGTGCATCGGCATAATCACGTGCAAATAGTTCTCATTCCCCACCGGCTTGAACACTCCGGGTGCTCCGGGGGTTTGCATTTCAATTGCCACCTGGGCGGTATTGATCACGCCCAGCACATCGATGACGTAGTGGGCATTGAACGCGATCTGGCTGGGGTCGCCGTCGATTAGCACGTCGAGCTGGCTCTGGTTATCGCCGACTTCGGCGGCGTTGGCCGTGATCGTCAGCAGGCCCGGTTCTAACTCGCCTGCCGGGGTGGTGGTCAGCTTCACCACGCTGGCGTTGTCGCGCGCGAAGAACGACGCGATCTTCATTGCCTTCTGCAGGTCGGTCGTCGTGGCGACGGTGCGGGTGGTCCAGGCGCTGGGGATGATCTGCTCATAGGGCGGGAAGTTGCCGTCGACCAGCCGCGAGGTGACGTTCAGGTTGCCGGCGTGGAAGAGCACCTGGTTGCGGTTCGGCGTGACGGTGATCTCAACCTGTGCGTCGTCCCCGGCGCCGGCATCGGGTAGCGCCCGCGCCAGTTCCTCCATCGCCCGCACCGGCACGATGATGCGCACCTCGCTCTCGCTGCCCACCGGCTGCTCCAGTTCCGCGGTGCGGACCGCCAGGCGGAACCCGTCGGCGGCAGCCATCGTGACCTTGCGGCCCTGGAAGCTCATTAATACCCCGGCCAGCACCGGGCGGTTGTCGTCGCGCGAGGCGGCGAAACTCACCTGCGTGATCATATCGCGCAGCAACGCCGCGGGCATGCTCACCAGCGGCGCGCCGCTCAGCTTCGGCAGGGTGGGAAACTCCTCCGCGTCGATGCCACGGATGTTGGCCTCGAAACGCGCGCAGGTCAGGTGGATGGTGTAGTTACTCTCGTTGGCGTCGATGGTGATCAGGTCGTTCGGCAAACTGCTGACAAATTCCTGCAACAGGCGCGCCGGCACGGTGACGGCGCCCTCGGCTTCCACGCTCTTGCAGGGCAGCCAGTACGTAATGCCGACTTCCAGGTTCGTCGCGGTCAGTTTGAGACGCCCCTCGTCGGTCGCCAATAAGATGTTGTTCAACACCGGCAACGTGGTGCGGGTGGTCACCGCCTTGCCGACAATGTTCAGACCACGATTTAACTGGTCCTGGCTGCAAACGATTTTCATAGCGTAGCCGTCCTTCCGTCACTAGGTATCCTTACCCATAAGGATGGGTACTCTTTCATTATAACATATCCCAGCCGGGGGATACAAGTACTTTTTCCACACCTTTCCAGCATAGGATGGGTGATTTTCCGGGTTGCCGGCAATGGGTAGATTCGACGGCTTCCTGTGGATAGCTCGCCGGTTCCGTTGTTTATATCTTTCTTTATTTTATATGGATGAATCCGCCGTATTAGTAGTAGGGGCTGTGGATTCGTGGATAACCGCCGGTTTCGTGCCTGGATTCGCCGTTTTTGCTGGGGGAATCCGGTGGAGAACCGCGCGCCGTTTTCCACGCGCCGGCGGGAGTTTTCCACGTGGGGATTTGTGGATATCGTCTCTGAGCATCCTTATCCCGAAACTCTCCCGATCTTATCCCAGGTTTTGCGCCGGTTATACCGCCGGTCTCCACATGATTTGCGCCTATTATCCACAGCCTTGTCCACACAGAATGCACAGGGCGATCCTGATCCGGGGGTCTGCTCCCGGTCGCCGGCGGGGTGCCGGCCTCCGAACCGGTCGCCGAGCGCATAAAGCGGGATGCGAAGGTGAACAAAAACGTGGATGCGGTATTGTCCGAAATCCGGCCAGCGTTCCATTGATTATCCACAAAGCGTCAGGGTTATCCACAAAAACCGGCAGGTTATACACAATCTTATGTTTAGCTCGCCACCGGATCACGATGCCTCCCAGTGCGTTGCCCTGAAAGCGCGGACCGGATAGTGACATAGATGTCAGCTATCCGGTCCCCGCACACCCCGAAAATGGGTGGGGTTAATGCATGATCTCGCCGTAGAGCATTTGGCGAATCGCCAGCACGGCCTGGCGGATCTGGTTGTCCGTCTCCTTGGCCTTCTCAATCTTCTCGCAGGCATGCATCACCGTCGTGTGGTCGCGATTGCCGAACTCGGCGCCGATATCGGTCAGCGACGTGTCGGTTTCCTCGCGGATGATGTACATGGCGATCTGCCGAGGCACCACGATCTCCCGGCTGCGCGACTTGGCCTTCAGATCGTCGATGTCCATGCTGTAGAAGCTGGCCACCGTCTCGACTACACGGGCCGGGGTGATCTGGCGCCGGCGGTTGTTCGCCGCCAGGTCGTTCAGCGCCAGCGCCGCCACGTCCACCGTCAGCGGCTTGTGGTTGAGCATGGCGAAGGCGATGATGCGGTTCAGCGCGCCTTCCAGTTCGCGGATATTACTCTGCACCTTGTGCGCCACGTAATCGATCACTTCGCTGGGGATCGGGATCTGCTGCGAGTCGCCCTTGGCGCGCAAAATCGCCGTGCGCGTCTCCAGGTCGGGCGGCTGGATGTCGGCGATGAGGCCGCCCTCGAAGCGCGAGCGCAGCCGGTCTTCCAGCGTCAAGATCGCCTTCGGCGGGCGGTCGCTGCTGATGACGATCTGCTTGCCCGCGCCGTGCAGGGCGTTGAACGTGTGGAAGAACTCTTCTTGCGTGCTGTCCTTCCCGGCGATGAACTGGATATCGTCGATCATCAGGATATCGATCGTCCGGTAGCGATTGCGGAAATCCTCGTTGCTGGAATCGCGAATGGCGTTGATCAGGTCGTTCGTGAACTTCTCGGACGACACGTACTTCACGCGCATGCCCTGGTAGTTGTTGAGGACATAGTGCCCGATGGCATGCAGCAGGTGGGTCTTGCCCAGACCGACACCGCCGTAGAGGAACAAGGGGTTATACGCATGCGCCGGGTTCTCGGCGACAGCCATGCTGGCCGCATGGGCCATGCGGTTGCTGGCGCCGACGATAAAATGCTCGAAGATATATTTGGGATTCAGCGGCGTGGAATCGTCCATGCCCAGTTCGGCCTGCATGGCGATTTCCCGGCGGGATGGCGCCTGGTACCGCGGCGACCCATGCGTGTCCTTACTCACTACAGGACCCGAGCCGGTGGAGTAACTGCGTCCACCACCGTTATCATAGCCTGCGCGCGGCTGACTATCGACTGTCTGTGCCATCGGGAACCCCTGTTTACTTGCGCCGGCGTGGTCGCCGGACTCGGCTACTCCCAACATACGTGGCACCCCGACGCCGCCATCGGCGCCCAGGGGGCTCTGCGCGGCGGCCCCTGCACCCACCGGCACCGGCACGGCCGCGAAGGCCATGGCAGCGGCCCGCTCCAACGCGGGCGCGGGCACAAAATACCCCGTGCCCTGGCGCACCACGAACCGCGCTTTCAACGAGTAGCCAACGAGCTCGCTGAGTGTGCGTTCGATCACCGGCTTGACCCGGTTCTCCACCCATTCGACGGCAAACGTGTTGGGCATGGCAACGACAATTGTGCCGTCGGCGAAATCGACAATCGTGCTGGTCTTGAGCCAGGTATCGAATTCCTTCCGTGCCACTTGCTGCTGGAGGACATTGAGGGCCGCCTGCCAGAGCTGTGTTGCCTCCATAAATTCCGCTCCTGCCTTCATCCGTTCCTGAGAGTCACATGCGGCCGGCACAACACTGGACCATTCGCGACCGTCTGGTGATCTGGTTCAATCCCGTGCGCCTCACGGGCATCGTCGCCCGCCCCAGGCCGGGCGTCAAAGAGTGTTATAACTATAGCAGTTTGCTCGGCTGCTGGCAAGGGATGTCCGGGTTCTTTTTGATAAGAATTACTTATATCCCGCGCAAACCGGCCCGCCGGCTCTCGATTATGTGGATAGCCGGGGCCGAAAGTTATCCACATTTGCACAGCGTCGTCCGGCTACCCGGTGCTGCTACCCCTATTTAGTGTATAACCGGGCCGCTTTATCCACATCTGGACCACATCCAGGGGCCATCTGGGGATAACCCGGCAAAAGTTATCCACATGGCTTGTGCATAAATGGGGGAGAAAGCGGGAAAATATGCACATCCTCTCTGGCACTCCGACCTTACCTACCGGTAATTTATTCCCGGATGCGCCCATTAATTCGTATAAAGCCGCTCAAACAGGCTTAACTGGCGGGTATCGTCGCGCGCAATAAAATCGGAGGCTCGCACGCCCAGCAAGCGCAGCCGGGCCGGTCCCCGCGCTCCGGCGTCCTGGCGCTCGGCCAGCCAGCGCCGGAACTCGCTCATCGCCGCCCGGTAGATGACGGAGGCGGCGGTACTCGGCGCCAGCAGTGTGCGCTGGCGCGTCTGCGTGCGGAAATCCGCCGTCTTGATCTTCACCGCGACACACCGGGCCAGCAAGCCCTCCGCCTCGACCGAGGCGGCCACTTCCTCGGCCAACCCGTGCAGCACGGCGGCGATCTCCGCGCCCTGGTTGCTGGAGAGCAACTCCTCGAACGTCGTCTCGCTGCTGATCGACTTGCTGTCGCGGTTGGGCACCACCGGGCGCGGGTCGTAGCCGCGGGCCAGGTCGCACACCTCCGCGCCCCAGCGGCCAAACAGCGCGCGGGCCTGCTCTTCGTCCAGCGCGGCCAGCTCGCCGATGGTGGTGATGCGCAGGGCGGCCAGTTGGGCTTCGCGCTTCGGCCCAATGCCCCACAGCGCGCTCACCGGCAGCCCGGCGAGAAACTCGGCCTCGCGGCCCTCGGCCACCGCCAGCAGGCCGTCGGGCTTCGAGCGGTCGCTGGCAATCTTGGCGAGCATCTTGCCGCGCGCCACGCCCAGGCTGGCCGTCAGATTCACGGCGGCGCGGATCTGCCGCTTCAACTCCGCCGCCACCTCCATCGCCCGGTCGATGGTGGGCGCGACCGCCGTCACGTCGAGGAAGGCTTCGTCGAGGGCAATTGGCTCGATGCGCGTGGTGAAGCGGCGGAAGACCTCATGGACCGCGCCTGACACCTCGCGGTAGAGCTTGTGGTTGCCCGGCACCACCGCCAACTCCGGGCATAGCTCCAGCGCGCGCCACAGCGGCATGGCCGAGCGCACGCCGAAACGCCGCGCCTCATATGAAGCCGCTGCCACCACGCCCCGCCGCGACCCGGCGCCGTTGGCCACCGCCAGCGGGATGCCCCGTAGTTCGGCGTGGTCGCGCTGCTCCACGGAGGCATAGAAGGCGTCCATATCGGCGTGGATGATGCTCAGCCCCGTCGAGGGATAGGCGTCTTCCGTCCGGTTATCGCTCATTTAGCCCTGTCCAATCCCCTGCGAACCCCTGGTATATCCCAACCATTGCCCAAGGTTATCCCCAGAAAAGCCCAAAACCTGTGGAAAACTTGTGGATAAGGGCTTCTTTGGGGATAACTTTGGGAAATCACCGCACACGGGGCCGCAACCGGCGCAGCGCGCCCGCGCCGCCATGATGATACATCCACCATTCCAGCACCAGCACCAGCAGCGCCAGGGCCAGCAACCAGGGCGCCACCTCACGCGGCCCCGTCACCGGCTGCCCGCCGGCGATAGGGCGCCCCTGCAACGCGAGGGTAGGGCGGGGTGCGATGTCCGCCGCCGCGCGGTCCAGCAAGTTGACGGCAAATGACTCCGGCTGGCCCAGCGGCTTGCCTTTGGCGCTCTGGCGCACGGTGTAGAGGCCGAGTTGGGCCGTGTCGGCGAAGGCCAGGTTGGGCTGCACCGGCAGGGTCACTTCGCGCGCCGGCGCGTCCGGTCCCGCCGGGATAGCGATCGTGACCTGGTCGGCGTCGGGCAGGGGGTGCAGCGCCACGGCCGTGCCGGGCGTGAGCCGCGGCGGCAGATCGACCGCGCTGCCGGGCGCCAGCCACTGCACCAGGTTCGCCACCAGGATCGGGAAGGCCACCTGCAAGGCCAGGTCGGTGCGGTGCAGATCGAAGGCCAGCGCCGCCACCCGCCGCCCGTCCGGCTCGCCCACCAGCAGCAGCGGGTCGCCCGCTGTGGTCCGCACCAGCGTGCGCGCCCAGATCGGCGGCTGCACCCGCGCGGCTTCGGCCAGGTGGACGTTGCTCAAGTCGACATAACTCAGCAACGGATCGTTGCTCTCGACCTGCCCGATGGCCGGCGCACTGATCGTGCCCGAGATGGGCAGCAGCGGCGAGTTGGGCGGATTGATCAGCAGCAGGTTGCCCGGCGGCAGGGTGGCGGGCAGATAGCCGTCGAACACGGTCAGGTCGTACCCGGCGCCGGGCTTGTAGTTGGCGGGCAGCACCCGGTCGAGCTTCACCTGCGGCAGCAAATTGAGCGCCTTCTCGGCGAAGCTGTTGCCCGCGCTCACCAGCAGCGTGCGGGCGCTGCCGGTCGACCCGCGCACCGCCCAGGCCGTGTTGTCCAGCGGCAAGATGTCGGGCACCTGGAGCGTGACCGTGACCTGTTGTGTGCCGATGGGCAGATCGGGCAGGGTCAGTTCGGGTTCATCGCCCGCCGGCAGGCTCACCTGGCGCGAGTCCCAGGGCCGCCCGTCCACCTCCACTGACAGCAGGCCCGCCGCCGGTTGGCTGCCCAGGTTCGCCATGCTGACGAAGAGTTGCGGCCCCTGCGGCGCGTCGCGCAACGCCAGCGCGGTGACGGCCGTGTTGTCGCCGCTGTGGCCCACCGGGATATAGCGTACGGCAGCGCTCACATCCGGCAGTTTCTGCTCGCCGATGGCCCCGTCGCTGATGACGATCACGGTGCTGTCGGGCGTGTTGGCCGCGGCGGCGGCCAGGGTCACGGCCGCCGTCATGTTGCTGGGGCCGTTCGCCGGGCGCAGGGCGGCGATGGCCCCGCGCAGTGCACCCTTATCCTGCGCTCCGCTGATCACTGTGCTCGGCGCGGGCCCGGCCAGAATCACCGTCATCCGGCTGCCCGCCGCCAGGCTGTCCACCAGGCCGGTGGCCTCGGCCTGGGCGCGGGCGAAGCGGGTCATGGTCCGCCCGCCGTCCGCCCCGTCGGTGGCCTGCATCCCGGCCCCGCCGTCGAGGATTACCACCACGTTGCCCGTCGCGCCGCCCGCGCCCTCCAGGAAAGGCCGCGCCAGCGCCAGCACCAGCAGCGCCAGCACCAGCAGTTGCACGTAGAGCAGGATGTTGCGCCGCAGCTTCTGCCAGGGCGCGTTGGCCTGCCGGTCCTGCAACACCTGGCGCCAGAGCATGCTGCTCGACACCGTGATCTCCTGCCGGCGCAGGCGCAGCATATAGAAGACGATGATCGGGATCGCCAGCAGCGCGCCCAGCAGCGCCAGCGGTTCGAGGATGCCCACGTTATCCAATCACTCCGCGGCGGCGCAGATAGTGCAGCACCAGTTCGTCGAACGGCTCATCCGTCGTGATTTGCAGGTAGTTGATGCCCCGCCGCCGGCAGTAGTTCTCCAGCGCCCCTTGCCACGCCGCGAATTTCTCGGCGTAAATGTCGAGCAGGCCGCTGTCGATGGACACTTCCTGCGTCTGGCCGGTCTCGCTGTCGCGCAGGCGAAGATCGCCCAGCAGCGCCACCTCCGGGTGGACCTCGGCGGGCGCGAGGATGTGCAGCACGTGGATCTCGTGTCCGGCCGCCTGGAGGGCCGCCAGGCCCTCTGTGCCGCCCCCGGCGGTGAAGAAATCGCTGATGATGAAGCAGACGCCGGGGTAGCGCGCAAACGCCGCGTAGGCGCGCAGCGAGGCGTCCAGGTCGGTCTCGCCGCCCGGCTGGATCCCGGCGATAAAGCGCAGCAGGTTTACCGCGTGGCCCCGCCCGCGCACCGGCGCGAAGCGGCTGATGTTGCCCCGGTGGAAAGCCGCCACCGTCACCCGGTCGAAGCCGCTCAGGCCGATATAGCCCAGCGCCGCCGCGGTGCGCTTGCCGTAGATCAGCTTGTTCTGGTCGGCGGATGCCGGCGTGCCGCCGCCCGGCGCCGCCACCGTGCCCAGCCCGAACACGGGCTTGTTGTCGCCCCAGTCCATCGATTTGCTGCCGTCGAGCAGCACATGGATGGTGATGTCCTCTTCCTCCTGATACAGCTTGAGGAACAGGCGCTCCAGCCGGGCATAAGCGTTCCAGTCCACCCGCCGCAGGTCGTCGCCGGGCGTATAGTCGCGGTAGTCGGCGAACTCCACCGAGTTGCCGCGATGCGTGGATCGCCGCTCACCCTTCATCCGCCCCGCGCGCAGCTTGCGGCTGATCACACTCAACCGCTCCAGCTTCTTCAGGAAGTTGGCATCGAAGAGGGAGGTATAGGAGGCGGCCCCGCTACCGCCGCCGGGGTTCTGGATGTTGGTTGTCATCGTGTCCCTGCCGTTCTTAGCAAATAGCGCTACGGAACCGCCACTTTATCGCCCCGGATCATGGGGCAATGCAAAACGAAATGGAAGTAGTCGGGCGTGTTCTCGACAAACGTATGCACCTCGCCCGGCTCGACCACGATCACATCGCCCGCCTGCAACGTGATCCGCCGGTCGTCCACGATCATCGTGCTGCTGCCCCGCGCGATCAGGTAGACCTCGCGCAACTCCCGGTGGTAATGCGGCTCGTTGATGCCCGCGTTGGCAAAGCCGATGGCGGGCAGCGCCGGCTGAAACAACTCCGTATACCAGCCCTTCGCGGGCCGCTCCGCATCGTTGCGCGCCAGGATCATGCAGGCCCCCTCGATAGCGCCTCTGGATTCCCCTTGTCATTCTGAGCGCAGCGAAGAATCTCGTCTCGTTTGGGGCGCCGGAGACTCTTCGCTCCGCTCAGAGTGACAAATGAAGTAGCGCATCCCGCTTTCCCTTGTCATTCTGAGCGCAGCGAAGAATCTCGTCTCGTTTGGGTGTGGGCGACTCTTCGCTGCACTACGCTGACAATCAACAGGGCGCGTAGGGCGGCACGGCGGGTTTGAAACCCGCCCCTACACCATCATCCCGCCTTTTCCTCGCCCTTGGTGTGCCCAGGGCACGTGATCGGCTCAGACGGACACGCCCCGACTGTCATTCTGAGCGGAGCGAAGAATCTCGTCTTGTTTGGGTGCCGGAGACTCTTCGCTGCGCTCAGAGTGACAGGGTAGGTGAGTATGCTCTACTATGATACCATGCCGGGCAATTGGCGGTTGCGGTGGCCTCCCCTCATCTAGTTGACATAACACGGAAAACTAGGTGCGGTTCTGCCACCAAAGGCGCAGTGAATTAACGGCCAGGCCGAATAGGACCACGCCAATGGCCGCCAGCACTACCGCCCCGACTACCGTGGCGCGGAAGACCGGGGGCGCGGCCTCGGGCAGCCGGGTCGCCGCCTCGACGGCGGGCGTGGGTGCCTCTAAAGAGGCAGGCGCGATGAGCAGCGCGGCCAGCGCCAGGCAGAGCGCCCCGGCGACCGCGTAGAGCAGGGTGATCGCCAGTTCGTTGCGCCGCTTGCGGGCCGTGCGCACCCCGGCGCGCGTCTGGCGGCGGACGCCGCGCGCCAGCAGCGTCCAGCGCGGCCCCGCCGGCAAGAGGCCCTTGCGGCGGGTGCGGCGGCGGGACCGGCTCACGGCTCCGGCTCGATGGCCGTAAAGTAGCGGCGCACCAGGTCTTTCATGCCCGACGGGATGTAAGTCGTGCTCAACGTCTTTTGCGCGCTGTCGTTGTACGTCCCGTAGACCTGCTGGTAGGGCACGGTCGCGTTGCCGGTGGCCGGGTCGACGTTCACGCCCGTGACGCCGGTCTCGCCCGAATTGGGCCGTGCCGCCACGCCGACGGGCGTGCCCTGGGCGTTGAGCGTGCTGGGCGGCACGACCACCGGTTCGGTGTGCTGGTTGCCCGCGCCGCTGCCGCCGACCCCGCCGCCCTGGCCTTGTCCCTGGCCCTGCCCCTGGCCTTGCCCCTGACCCTGGCCTTGTCCTTGGCCCTGACCCTGGCCTTG
>DASSGZ010000065.1:0-5864 GCA_035693165.1 Chloroflexia bacterium
ATGTGGATATGTCGACCTGGCAAACTTCCAGATCTCTAACCGTGCTAACTCGCGAACCTATCCGCCCTGTGGCGAGGTGTTCGCTTAAGATCAGCGTAATTCAGAGGGCTCTGTAATAATTGGATGTGCTGGACATCGGCGCATAGCCCTGAGAAAAGGAGCCGAGAGCCGTGGAACAGCGAGTCGCGATTGTCACCGGGGCGTCGAGCGGGCTGGGCCGGGCCGTGGCGTGGCGGGCGGCGCGGCAGGGTTTCGCAGTGGTCGTGGCGGCGCGGCGGGCGGATCGGCTGCAGGCGCTGGTGCGGCGCATCGAGGCGGCGGGCGGGACGGCGCTGGCCGTGCCGGCGGATGTGGCGCGGCTGGAGGATCAGCGGCGGCTGATCGAGGCGACGGTTGGGGCCTTCGGGCGAATCGATGTACTGGTGAACAACGCCGGGATGGCCGTGCCGGGCGAGTTCCACGCGGCCACGCCGGAGGAATTACGCCGCCAGTGGGATGTCAACGTCACCGCCGTCGCCACGCTGACGCGGCTGGCGCTGCCCTACCTGGAGGCGCACGGCGGAGTGGTGATCAATATCGGCTCCGCGCTGGCGCGCATCCCCATGCCGGGCATCGGCAACTATAGTCCGAACAAGATCGCCGTGCGCGGGCTGACCGAGGCGTTGCGGCGCGAACTGGCGCCACGCGGAGTTCAAGTCTGCCTGGTCGAACCCGGCCCCATCGCCACCGAGTTCCACGCGCACGCCCGGCGCAAGCAGATCCTGCCCGCCGCGCTGGTGCTGACCCCTGCCGCCACCGCCCGACCCATCGTACGGCTGTTCGACCGGCCCCGCCCGCGCATCGTCGTCCCGGCCTATCTGCGCCCGGTGCTGTTCGGCATCGGCGCGCTGGGCGGGCTGTTCCCGCCGCTAGCCGATCTGCTTGCCGCGCTACATGCCCGCCGGGGACGCGTGGATTTCTGATCTCCCGTGTGCGTGGCCCCGATCTTGCGTGATCCGGGCGTAGCCGGGTGGCAAGGGCGCCTCCGGCTCCTCAGGGTGCCGCAAAGAATCAGCAAGAAGGAAGCGTACCAAAACTATGGAACAGCGTGTTGTGATTGTGACAGGGGCGTCGAGCGGGATCGGTTGGGCGGTGGCCCGCTGGGCGGCGTGCAAAGAGTTCCGGGTGGTGCTGGCGGCCCGGCGCGAAGATCGCCTGCGCGACCTCGCCGCGCGGATCGAGGAAGACGGCGGGACGGCGCTGGTGGTGCCGGTGGATGTTGCCAAACCAGCAGACCAGCGGCGGCTGATCGAGGAGACGGTCGCGGCCTTCGGGCGGATCGACGTGCTGGTGAACAACGCGGGCCTGCCGTTGCCCACGCCGTTCGCCGAGTCGGCGCCGGAGGAGTTGCGCCGGCAGTGGGATGTCAACGTGACCACCATCGCCACGTTGACCCGGCTGGCGCTACCCTATCTGGAGCAGCACCAGCAGGAGTTGCATCCGGCCACCGTGGTCAATATCGGGTCGGGCATCAGCCGGTTCGCCGTGCCGGGCATGGGCAACTACAGCCCGACCAAGATCGCCGTGGCCGGGCTGAGCGAAGCGCTGCGGCGGGAGTTGGCACCGCGGGGCGTGCATGTGTGCCTGGTGGAACCCGGCCCCGTCGCCACCGAGTTCGGGGCGCGGGCGGGCGATAAGGGCGTGGTGCCGCCGCGCCTGGTTGTGCCCGCCGCCAAGGCGGCTAAAGCCATCGTGCGGCTGTTCGACCACCCGCAACGGCGCATCGTCATCCCGGCGCGGCTCGGCCCGGTGCTGACGCTGGCGGGCGGGCTGGCCGGGGCGTTCCCGCGCCTCGTGGACGCTGTGGTGCGGCGCGGCCTGCACCGGGGCCGCTTCGCGCGCCACATGGAAGCTGGCGAGCAGCCGGGGTAGCGACGATCTGGCCTGAACCCCGGAGATCGGGGTAAGGCAGCAGGCGCGATAAATCGCGCCCCTACGCATGAGGCGAGGTAATTCGCCCCGGTTACACCTCAACAGAGGCATGGTTCGTAGGGGCGCGATTTATCGCGCCGGCCCCCTGACCGGGATACCGGTGGCTAAATCTCGACGCCGGGGAAGTAATTGATGCACATGGCGTTGCGCACGTCGCGCATCGTCTCGCGGGCAATGGCGCGGGCGCGGCGCGTGCCCTCGATCAGCATCTCGTCGATCTGCTCCGGGTGCTGGGCGGCCGCGTTGCGCCGCTCGCGGATCGGATCGAGGAAGGTGTTGAGCGCCGCCACCAGTTCCTTCTTGACCACCACGTCGCCGATACCGCCCTTGCGGTAGAGGTCCTTCATCTCCTCGACCCGCGCTGTATCGGGGTTGAAGGCGTCGTGGTAAGCAAAGACCGGGTTGCCCTCGACGTGGCCGGGGTCGGTCGCGCGCAGGCGGGTCGGGTCGGTGTACATGCTCATGACGCGCTTGCGCACGGTCTCGTCATCATCCGACAGGTAGATGGCGTTGCCCAGGCTTTTGCTCATCTTGCCCTGATTGTCGGTGCCGGGCAGGCGCGGGAAGTTGCTGATCAGCCCCTCAGGTTCGGGGAACACGTCGCCGTAGGTGCGGTTGAAGCGGGCCACGATGTCGCGCGTCAGTTCGATGTGCGGCAACTGATCATCGCCCACGGGCACCAGATGCGCCTTCACGAAGGTGATATCGGCGGCCTGCGACACCGGGTAGCCCAGGAAGCCGTAGGTCACATTGTCTTCCATGCCGCGCTCGATCAGCTCGGTCTTGATCGTTGGGTTGCGCTCCAGCCGGGCCACCGTGACCAGGTTCGAGTAGAACACCGTCAGTTCGGCGATCTCCGGCACCAGCGACTGCACGACGATGGTGGCGATGTTCGGGTCGATGCCCACGCCGATGTAATCGAGCGCGACCTCGCGCACCGACCGGCTGACCTTCTCCGGGTTGTCGAAGTTGTCGGTCAGCGCCTGCACATCGGCGATCAGGATGTAGGTCTCGTACTCGTGCTGCAACCGCACGCGGTTCGCCAGCGAGCCGACATAATGGCCCAGGTGGAGCGGCCCGGTCGGCCGGTCCCCGGTTAAAATGCGCTTCTTCATCGTTTTGTCTCCAACAAAAAACCCCCGTCCCCAATCAGGGACGAGGGCCAAAGCCGTCTCGTGGTGCCACCCCAGTTCCGCGCTCCCCGCCATGCCGGTACCCAGGCCGCCGGATCGCGCGCTCGTGACGAGTGCCCGCGCCGCGGCGGCGGCGGATCACTCACTCCGGGTAACGGCGGAGGCGCCCGGCGCAGCCTACTGGGGGCAACCCCGTTCGGTGCGCAACTCCCAGATCCATTCCCCGCCCGCGCCGATGCCGGGTTTCCACCGTCTCCGGCTCTCTGGTCTCTCGCTCCGGCGGGTACTCGTTCTGTTCGCAGTCGTTAGCAGATGCGATTGTTGCGGCTATTATAGCAACGGCCCCGCACCGGTGTCAAGGACCGCGCGACCGACCCGGTCTCCGCCCCAGGCCGGTGGGGCGGCGTGGCGTTAGTCCGCCGAGAGCAGGATGGTGTTGCCATCCGGGTCATTGACCAGCGCGAAATACATGCCAAACGAGGTGACATAGGGTGCGTGAGCACTCTCATAGCCGAAGCCGGTCATTTCGTTATACTTGGCATCGACGGCGGCGCGCTCCTTCAAGTAGAACTCCAGGATGACGCGGGCGCCTTCCACTTCAATGAGGCGGCTGGGAGCGTTCAGAAAGAAAGTCACGTCGCCGTGCATCTTGACTTCGACATGCGGCTGTCCGTCGCTGCCGTCCGGGATGGCGAGCCCGAGCCGGCGATAAAACTCCAGCGATTTGTCCATATCCTGGGCAATCAGGCCAACCATGTAGAGTTGCAGACCCATGACGGCATTCCTTTCACTGCTGTGTTGAGCATTTGGCCGGGTGCCCGCCCCACTAACGGCCGTTCGCCAGCGCCAGGGTGTGCAGCAGGATCTTGCAGGCTTCCTCGAAGCAGGACACCCACTGGTAGGCCTGCTCCAGCGTGGCGCCGCCCGCGAAGCAGCCGTGGCCGCGCACCAGCATCAGCCGCCCGTCGCCCGCCCGGTAGAGCGTCTCGGCGATATCGGCGGCCAGTTCCGGCGACCCTGCCGGGTGGACCGGGGGCAGCACCGGCACCAGGGGCAGGAACTGCCGCCCCTCGCTGTTGATCGGCTCGATGGCGTCGAACTGCAGCGACAGGGCCACCGCCGCCGCGGGATGGGCGTGGACCACGGCCTGGGCCGCGCCCGCCCGGTAGATGGCGCGGTGCGCGGCCAGTTCGCTGCTGGCGAGCGGCGTCGCCTCGTCGTCGGCCAGGATGCCGGTGGTGATCAGGTCGGGCGGGCGCAGCCGCCCCAGCATCGAGCCGGTGCGCGTAATGATCAGCCGTGCGTCGTCGCCCGGCGCGCGCACGCTCATGTTGCCCGCATGCGACGAGCAGAGGCCGCTGACGAAAATATCGCGCCCGATCTCCTGAAACTGGCGCAGCAAATCCGTGTCCTGAGTATCCGCCATCCGAATTTTATCCTCCTGTGTAGCAACATGGCCGGGATCCAGCGAGACATTATACCACGCGGCGCGCCCGGCGGCGGCATCCTCACCGCACGGGCACAGCCGCCGGTAGCCGGATATGGCGTGCGAAATAGGCACATTGGCGCCGCACCGCCCGCCGCACCGTGAGCCCGGCCAGCAGCCGGTCGGCGGCGCGCTCGAAAACAGGCAAGTTGAGTGAGCCACGGATCTCGTCGGTCAGCAACGTGGCGCCCGGTTCCAGCGGTGCCAGCCGGAACTGCTCGGAGTGCGGGAAGAAATAGCGCGGATGCGCCGGGTCGATCTCCACCCAGCCGATGCGCCGCGGCTCCTCCCAGTGGGTGATGCGCACCAGGCGCGGGAAGATCGGCCCGGCGACGAAGCGATGGTCAACCCACAGGCGGGTGCCGACGCCCTGTCGCTGCGGCCCGTCGAACCGCGCGCCGCAGTGGAACATGTTCACCGTGACCAACCGTTCCAGGTCGGCCAGCCAATCCCAGGCCACCGCGACCGGCACGTCCAGCCGCACCTGCTCGACAACGTGGATGATCGCTAACTCCTCATTCCCTTGTCATTCTGAGCGCAGCGAAGCATTTCGTCTTATCAGGGCACAAGACGAGACTCTTCGCTGCGCTCAGAGTGACAAATACCAATGCCCAGTCAGGCCCACTATAGGCCATCTGCTCTGCCGTTTCAACCGCCGCGCCTCCCACGAGTACGACCGGTCGCGCAGGCGGCCTTCGTAGGGGTAGCCGGCGGCTCTAGCGGCCGGGCGCCGGCCCCGCCAGGATTGAACCGGCGAGCCATTTGTGCTAGCATAGAGTAGACCATCCCCAAGATGCACCCTGCAACAGAGGAGACGAGATTCTTCGCTGCGCTCAGAATGACAGTTGGAGGAGACGAGATTCTTTGCTGCGCTCAGAATGACGGTTGATTAGAGGAAAGGGAGGCACTGTGGACTTCCAATTAAGCGCAGAGCAGCGCATGATCCGCGACCTGGCGCACACGTTTGCGGACCGCGAGATCCGCCCCGTCGCCGCCGAGTATGACCGCGCCGAACGGTTCCCGCGCCCCCTGTTCGAGCGGGCGCAGGAGCTGGGCCTGCTGAACCTGACCATGCCCGAAGCCTACGGCGGCGCGGGATTGGGCGGCCTGGAACAGTGCATCGTGGTCGAACAACTGGCCTGGGGCTGCGTGGGCATCACCGCGGCCATCACCATCAACGGCTTGGTGGCCGACGCGCTGCTGGTCGGTGCGACGCCCGAGCAACAGGCCGCGTATCTGCCGCGCCTGCGGGCGGGCGAGTTGGGCTGCTACGC
>DASSGZ010000066.1:0-2086 GCA_035693165.1 Chloroflexia bacterium
GTCATTCTGAGCGCAGCGAAGAATCTACGTCTCTGTCTCAGGGGAATGGATGCGCTGACGATAAACGACTACGAGCGCGATCAATCGCGCCCGTAGTCGTTCGTCTTTAGCGTGTTCGGCCCACAACAGGGGGCGGGCAACGGCAGCAGGGATGCAGCAACATGTCCCACGTTTGCCCGCCATCCTGAGTGCGGAACAGGTCGCCCGCCGTACTGAACCAGCCGTGTTGCGCGTCTACAAACTGCATGGGGCCGACGGACCGGTCGCCGGGACTCGCCAGATCCGAGGGGATGGCAGGAGTCCAGGGCTGACCAGCCGCGATCGGGCGGTACACCGAGCCGGGGCGCATCGCCACGATCCAGGGGTGGCCCGGCGCGGGGACGGCCAGATCGACGAGTTGCCCCGCGGGCAACTCGTGGCGCCCCGACTCCCACCCCGCGCTGAGGGTCCATTGCCCCCCGCCGTCGGTGGACTGGAACAACACTTTTTCCTCGGCGGCCCCGCTGCCGGGCAGGGCGCCGCACAGCAGCCAGAGTTCGCGCGCATTGGCAGCAGCCAGCCGATCTTCCACCCCACCGACACCGACACAGGGATCGGGAAGCGGTTGCCAGGTGCGGCCCGCGTCCTGCGTCCCGAGGAGCGTGCCGATGGGCCCCTGCCGGGGGTATCCGTAATTGGCCCAGGAGAGGACCCAACCGGCATCCGGCCCGGCCCGCACCAGTTGCCACGCCGGCCCGGCGATGGGCGGGTGGCTCACGGTCTGCCAGGTGGCCCCGCTATCGTGGGAAACGTATAGCGTCGCAGCGGGAGCCACGGCGCCGGTAGGCGTTGCCGCAATCGCCCAGACCGTATCGCTGGCGACCTCCAGCGCGGCCACCGCCGGCAAGCCGGGATTCGCCGTCCAGGTGTGCCCGCCGTCGTGGGTCGTCCAGAAGCCCGGATCGAACGCCCAGCCATCGCGCGGCGTGGTAAAGCGCAACTGCTGCGCGTTGGTCGGGGCGGGGCCCACCGGCTGCCACGTTTCGCCCCCGTCCACCGTGGCGCGAATCTCCGGCGTACATGCTGCGTCGGGAAGACAGGACGCCAGCGCCCACCCGTGCAGCGGGTCGGCAAAGCTCAGCGGAAAGAGGGCCGGTTGCGCGGGCGGCGGCACCGGTGCGCCCGTGGCGTCGAGCCGGACTTCGACCCGCACCGGCACCGCCTGCGCCGACGCGGCAACCTCAATCAGCACCTCGCGGGTGACGTTCGCCTGCCCGTCCAACTCGATCTCCGTACCGTCCACTGCGAGTACCAGCCGGCGCACCCCGTTCTGCTCGCTGTACCGGCCCTGCCAGGCGCCCACGGCCACGGGCGGGCCGCCCGGCCCCACGCGGCCCGCCAGGATCGGGCCTTCCATCCAGACCAGGGCATCCTGCGTGCTGCCCGCGCCGTAGTGCTGGATCAAGCGGCCCGGCACGGTCTCATCGCGCGTCAACTCGCTTTCGGGCGTGAGCCAGTCAGGGACCGTGGTGGGGCGAAAGACCTGGTAAAAGACGGTACGCGCCCCCGGAGCCGCCGCGGTTGCCGTGGGAGTCGCCGCGGGCGGGGCCGACGTCGGGGTCGCCGCGAGCGCGGATGGCGTGGCGGTCGCACCGGCCAGCGGGGTCGGCGGGGGGGTGGCCGGCAGGCCGGGCGGAGTTGCCGTGGGCACGGCCACCGGCGTGAGGACCGGGGCCGGCCCGCTACAACTCACCGCCATCGCCCCCAGCAGCAATAACCCCACCATGCGGAGGCGCGCCCCGCGCGCCGACGCCGTTATCAGATATTGTCCCATCGATCTGCCCCTTGCACCTATGCCGGTGAGCGGGCCGCATGCCTCACCCTGGTTGATATCTCCCTATCGATTCTAGCCCTTTCCCACCGCACCGGCAAGGGAGCGGGTCCGGGGGCAGACGGACGAATCGCGGTGCATCTTTCGATAGAGATCGTCTCCGCCCAAGGGTTCTCCCCGGTTTGTATCCACGGGTCGTCGCGCCTTGCGGGCCGGTAAGCTACACTGGAAGGTAATAGGTCACAGAAGTTGCGACACGTAGATCGCTGCCCGGCA
>DASSGZ010000067.1:0-4196 GCA_035693165.1 Chloroflexia bacterium
GCCGCCCCAGGCGCCCGCCCGCGTAGAAGTAGACCAGCAGGCCCAGCAAGCCGAGCAACGCCAGGCTGTTGAGCACGGTCAGCGTGGTGTTGGCGCGCACAAAGATCATGGCGGCGAAGAAGGCGATGGGCGCCAGCAGCCAGAGGTTGGCCCGCCGCGGCCCCACGCCCTCGCGCCGCCCCAGGCCGATCAGGGCCCCCAGCCCCAGCAGTACGAACAGCGGCACCGAGATACCGAGCGGTTTGCCGTAGAAGAGGATGTCGGTCGCCCAACCGAGGGCCAGGGCGGCCCACAGAATGCGCGCGGGCGCTTGCACAGGAGCCATGGTCGATCCTTTCGGGCCGGGCGCCGGGCAGGGGCAGTCCGCCATCGGCGCGCCGCGGGTGGTGTTCATCCTCCTAACGCACAAGGCCGGTGGCGGTTGCGGGGACGGCCTAACCCCCGACCCCTTCCCGGTGCGGGAAGGGGAGAACGACGCGGGCCGGTTTCAAACCGGCCCGTGCCTCGCGCTGCCCCCCTGCCACTGTGCGGGAAGGGGAGAACGACGCGGGCCGGTTTGAAACCGGCCCGTGCCTCGGTCTGCCCTACCTGCTGTAGGGGCCGGTTTCAAACCGGCCCGTCTCCCCGGTCTGCTTCCCTACGGCGCTTACAGGCGCGGGTCCACCGGCTCGCTTTCGAGGGCCAGGACGCCGAAGACGCACTCGTGGGTGCGGCGCAGCGGCTCATGGCGGACGAAGCGCTCCAGGGCCTCGACGCCCAGGGCGAACTCGCGCAGGGCCAGCGACCGCTTGCGGCCCAGCCCGCGCGCCCGCAGCCGGGCCAGGTGGGCAGGCGCCAGGTACTCCGGCCCGTAGATGATGCGCAGGTATTCCGGCCCGCGGCACTTCACGGCGGGCTGCAACAGGCCCTGCGGCCCGCGGGCGATGAAGTCGAGCGGCTTGACCACCATGCCCTCGCCGCCGCGCCCGGTCAGCGCCTGCCACCAGGCGACGCCCGCCTCCACGCTCGCCGGGTCGGTCACGTCCACCACCTTGTGCACGGTCGCCAGCAGCAGGTCGGGCGCCGCGGCGGCCAGCGGGGCCAGGTGCGCCATGTGCCAGAGGTGGTCCTGGTCGGTATGCACCGCGCCCTCGCTGGCGAGCAGGTGGAACGGGGCCAGCTTGAGGTCGGCCAGCGAGTGGACCGGCCAGCAGTAGCGGCGGTAGGCGGCTACGTAGTCGCCCAGCATGGCGGCGCGCGCCTCGTAGCGGGCCAGCAGCGGCGCGGCATCCTCCTCCCAGGCGGCGGCCCCGGCCAGCGCGGGCAGCGTCGCGGCGAAGGCGGCGCCCGCCGCCGCGCCCACGGCGGCATACTGGCGGCGCAACAGCTCCTGCGCCTTGGCCGACCAGGGCATCAGTTCGCAGTCGAGGCAGACCCAGGGGCTGCGCAGCGTGGCCCAGAGATCGGTCGCGTCGAGCGCGTCGCGCACGCGGGCCAGGAAGGCGGCCTCCAGCGCGGGGTCGTCGAAGAAGCGCCGCCCGGTGCGCGTGTAGCAGATGCCGATCTCGCCGGTGGTCACGCCGAAGCGCCGGTGCGCCGTCTCGGCGTCGCGGCAGACGACGACCACGGCGCGCGAGCCCATGTGCTTCTCCTCGCAGACCACGCGCGCCACGCCCGCCTGCCGGTAGTAGGCGAACGCCTCGGCGGGGTGCTCCAGCAGGCCCGGCTCCTGCGTCGTCTCCGACGGCGACATGGTGGGCGGCAGGTAGATCAGCCATTGCGGGTTGGCCGCGAACCGGCTCATCACCTCCAGCGCGGCGGTGGCCTGCGCCTCGGGGATCATCACATTGGGCTGCAAGCGCGTGGTGATCAGCCGCTTGCCCAGCACGCCGGCGATGTCGAGCACGTCGTCATGCTGCTGCTGGGCGGTGAGCGCGGGCGCCGTCTCGCCCTCGGCGGGCAGGAAGGGCCGGGCGGGCGGCGCGTAGGTCTCCGCCGCCGGGACCGAGACCAGTTCCTCCTCCGGGTAGCGCAGCGCGGTCAGCCGCCCGCCGAACACGCAGCCGGTGTCGATGTTGATGGTGCGGTTCAGCCATTCGGGGTCGGGCACGGGCGTGTGGCCGTAGACCACCATCGCCTTGCCGGTGTAGCCGGCGGCCCAGTTGTAGCGCACCGGCAGGCCGAACTCGTCGGTCTCGCCGGTCGTCTCGCCGTAGAGCGCGAACTCGCGCACGCGGCCCGACCCGCGCCCCTGCATGGCGGCGGGCAGCCCGGCGTGGGCCACCACCAGCTTGCCGTCGTCGAGCACGTAGTGGCTGACCAGGTTATCGAGGAAGGTCGCCACGCCGGCGCGGAACTCCGGCGACTCGGCCTCCAACTGGGCCAGCGACTCGGCCAGCCCGTGGGTGATCTGCACGTTCTTGCCCTTCAGCTTGCGCACCAGCTTCACATCGTGGTTGCCCGGCACGGCGAGCGCCGTCCCCGCGGCCACCATGCCCATGACCAGGCGCAGCACGGCGGGCGTGTCGGGCCCGCGGTCCACCAGGTCGCCCAGGAAGACGGCCCGGCGCCCGGCGGGGTGCCGCCACACGGTGTCCGCTCCGGCCCTGTCGGGCGCGTAGCCCAGCGTGGTCAGCAGCGCGCGCAGTTCGCCGATGCAGCCGTGCACGTCGCCGATGATGTCGAACGGGCCGTGCTCGGTGCGCCGGTTGTTCCAGAGCGGCTGGCGCTCCACCGTGACGGCGGCGACCTCCTCCGGCGTGTCGAGCACGAAGACGTGGCGGAAGCCCTCGCCGCGCAGCCCGCGCAGCGACCGGCGCAACTGCTGGACGTGGCGGCGCACCACGTGCGGGCCGAACGTGCGGTCGGGCCGCCCCTGGTTGCGCTCCAGGCAGATCCGCTCCGGCAGGTTGAACACGATGGCGACGGGCAGGCAGTGGTACTCGCGGGCCAGGTCCACCAGCGGCTTGCGCGCCTCCGGCTGCACGTTCGTCGCGTCCACCACGGTCAGCCGCCCGGCGGCCAGCCGCTTGGCCGCGATATAGTGCAGCACGTCGAAGGCGTCGGTCGTGGCCGACTGGTCGTTCTCGTCGTCGGCCACCAGCCCGCGGCAGAAATCCGACGACAAAATCTCAGTGGGCCGGAAGTGCGCCCGCGCGAAGGTCGATTTCCCCGCCCCCGACGCGCCGATGAGCACGACCAGGGCCAGTTCCGGGATGGTGATGTTCATGCTTTGGCTTTCTAAACGCTCTGTTTGCGCAACGAATCAGTTCACCGCGAAGGAACGAAGGACGCGAAGGTTATTTCTGTAGGTCTTGTTCTTCGCCTCTTCGCGGTAGCGGCCCCGCCCGGCCCGTCAACGGGCGGGCTACGTGTACGAAGCCCGCCTGCGCGGGCTAGACCGTTGGCGCTGTAGGGGCCGGTTTCAAACCGGCCCGCGCCACCCCGACGAATCAGGCCGCCCGTTCGGCGCTGTAGGGGCCGGTTTCAAACCGGCCCGCCGCCAAACAGGATCAGGCCGCCCGTTCGGCGCTGTAGGGGCCGGTTTCAAACCGGCCCGTGCCGCCCTGCCGCGTGGCGGCCTAGCCGGCCCGCTTGGGCAGGACGTGCTCCGCGAACCGCACGCGAAACGCGCCCGACCCGGCGATGAACGGCTGCATCAAGGCACGTTCGGCCTGCATGGTGTGGTTCAGGTCGTGCGCGGCCCAGGTGTGCAGCACCTCGCCCAGCGTCACCGGGCCTAGGTCAGGGTGCCGGGCGCTGCGCCCCAGGTCCTCCGGTTCGATGTCCGCGATCAACTCCAGGTTGGCGGCGCGCAGGCGGGCGAACTCGGCGGCCAGATCCCGCAGGCTGAGGTCCGCGGCGCCCGCGGCGCCGGACGGGGTGAACCCGGAGAGGTCCTCGCCGGCCAGGAAGTTGCGCACCCGGCGCGGGAACACGTCCCGCTCGGTCTGGATCAGGTGCCCCAGGCATTCGGCGGCGGACCACTCGCCCGGCGCGGGCGGGCGCTCCAGCGCGGCGGGGGACAGGGTCGCCGTCATACTGAGCCAGCGGGCGGCGGTGGTGATCAACACGGTCCGCACTTCTTGCAATAGATTCTCCACGTCCTTGCTCCTTTAGCGAATTATGTCAAGGGACCGGGCATGCGCACGGAATCACGCGCCCCCTGGCGCCCACCGCGGCTCCGATCAGGGCGGCATGGTGGGCAGCGGCGTGGG
>DASSGZ010000068.1:0-8960 GCA_035693165.1 Chloroflexia bacterium
TGCCCGTGCCCAGGCCAATCGCCATTCCATCGGCAATATACTGGACAGCTACCGCGGCGGCTTCGCGCTTTAGTTCATCGGCAGTACTCATGGCAACATTATAGCACAAACGTGTGCCACCTCACGGGCACATATCATCCATCGACCGGCGCTCGTGCGCTCGCACAGCGGCATCAGCGCCGGCATCGGACTCCGCTATGCGGCCAAGCCGCTCCTACCACGAGAGCAACGACCATGCCAACCAGCAGGAATCAAACAAGCCGCCCGCAGGCGGCTCGTTCGCGTAGGCAACAGCAGGCGGAGCAGGCCCACCGGCCCGGTATCGCTACCGCGCCGGCGTCAACCGCCCGGTAAAGCCCGGATCGGGGTAGCCCTTCACCGTGGCGCTGAATCCAGGGTCCGGATAGCCCTGGACAGTCGCAGCAAAACCGGGATCGACGGTAATAGGCGGATCCGTCACTTTCGGCGGCGCAGGCGCGGGCGTGTTCACAGCGGCCGGGGTCGTAGGGGTCGATCCCGCGGCCTGCGTCTGGACCGCAGTCACTCCCCCAATCGTGAGCAACAGCCCACAACCAACAGCCAGGATACGCATAGCAGGACGCAGCATAGACGTGTATCTTTCTCCTAACAGGTGCCGGCACAGCAGCAGGGCCGCTGTGTATAGAGTCTATTATACCTTCTTGACGCTGGAATGGGTAGCACGGTTCCCCACCCGCCACCCGGTGAATCGCTGCGCGTTCCTTCGGAAGGGCCTCAAGAACCGTGCGCGAGCGCGTCGAGTTCCGTTTGCAACAGGATGCCCAACCTATCGGTTTCGGAGATGGACTACGAGCAGAGCTATTCGCTCGGCAGTAACCACTTAATCCCGCGCTTAATCCCGCGCTTAATCCCGCGCCTAGTGGCACCTACAGTTCACTAATTGCCTGAATGCTCAAGTTAGATAGTGCGGAGCGATCCACTGCCGGGTAATGTACCCTGCACCATCTTGGCATCCTCTTCCCCTTGGAAAGAGGATGCCAAGATGTAGTGAACCGAGCGCCCTGCGCCAACCCGGACAAATAGACCTTCCCGCACAAACCAGCCTAGATCCTTTCGGGATTGAGTGTCGCCTAAGCCAAACAATTGCCCATATACGGCGGTGGTGATTTTGCCGTACTTCTGCACGTAAGCAAGAGTCTCTAGCTGGCGTTGACTAAAAGGACGTTGCACTATCTGTGGGGCAATATTGGGAGCCTTCTCGAATCGAACCATGAAGACTCCTATTTCCGAGGAAAACCGGGGGCGTGGTAATCCCCGTTCTCGACACACCTCTACAATACGTAACGTTCCAGTACCCCAATGTTCGATCATATCGGCATGATGCAGCGCGCTGGCGATGCGCGGATACCGAGGTCGAGAAGGATGTTCACGGTACAGAGCCTCAACAGTTAAGTCGGGCGGAAGCATACCGGGGTTCCAGATCTCCAAACGATCATCATAGATGCGGATTTGAACAGTTCCTGTTCGCGTATAGTCGCGATGACAAATAGCATTAATGACAGCCTCGCGCACGGCCGCTTCTGGATACTCGGATATCGTTTCCCGCTCTGCGCGCCCTGTAATGCGGATACTTTGCTGTATATTGCGAAGGACAAACGCAAGCGCCATGTCGGGTTGAGTTAGCAGATTACCCGTGATTGTTTGCTCATCGATAAACTCAACCGATGTTGTCCCACGGAAGCGCGCGCACTTCACCTGGGCTTCCGGCACGATACGTTGAGGGTTTTTCGCGAATAGTAGGGCGGCCCCGTTACACAGGCCATCCCGCGTAAGTAAACCCAGATTTTCTAGTACCCCTTTCGTTGTCGTGCGTACACTTTGCCCACTACGGCGCAGGAACAGTTCGACGGTTTTACGATCGATATCTTCCATACGCAGTTCTGGACAGGGTAGCGCATCCCATGTACGCCCTGCTGTGATTTCCATGAGGCGCTTAGTTTCTTCGGGTGAGAGACGTTGGTTTGAACGTCCCACTCGTTTGAAAGGCACACCGTGAGCCCATACGGGTTTGAGGGCACTCTCTTCGACGCGGATATTAATTACTGCCGCATCCTCGTCTCCTTCGACCGTGATCGAGGGATACTGAGGCGGATCGGTGCTGTCCCGAATGTTGTTCGCGATATTCTCCAGGGTTACGCGACCGAGTTGTACACCTATTCGCCGTCCATCAGGTGCGATTCCAATGCGGATTGTCCCACCCCGCGCCGTGGCAAAGGCTGCAACGGTCTCAGCAATATCGCGGGATGATGCCAACGATTGTTTGTATTCGACATGCTCATACTCCGGCGCCTGCGTCACTGGCATATGTCTCTCGCCCTCACACAACACGGAAGCCGCCGAAAGGCGGCTTCGTACCCTTCACCGAAGCGAAGGGGGAATATATTCCGGTATAGCACCCGCCGGAGCCGTTGCCAAGCGCCCGTGGTCGACTAGATCCGGCGCGCCGCCCGAGCTACAACTTATCCGGCTTCTTCATCGGCACGAAGTAAGTGTTGGCCGACTGGTCGAGCAGGTGCGGGATCAGTTGCGGCGGGAGGGTTTGGTAGCGGGCCAGGCCCACCAGTTGGCGCAACAGGTCGCGCGGGTGCACGGCGCGCAGCGGGCGCGCGTGGCGGATATAGTGTTCGCGCATCATGTAGGCCAGCCCGTTCTCGTCGAAGGGCACGCCCTGGCGCTGGCACTCGCTGATGAAGATGCTGCGGAACTGCTCCGGCGTCGGGTCGGGCATGTTCAACTTGTTCTGGATGCGGCGCAGGAAGGCTTCGTCCACCAGGTCGGCGGGTTCCAGGTTGGTCGAAAGGACCAGGAACAACTCGAAGGGCACCTGCAGTTTCTTGCCGGTGTGCAGCGTCAGGAAGTCGACGCTCTTCTCCAGCGGCACGATCCAGCGGTTGAGCAATTGCTGCGGACTCATCTGCTGGCGGCCAAAGTCGTCGATCAGGAAGACGCCGTTGTTGGCCTTGAGCTGGAAGGGCGCCTCATAGAACCCGGTGTCGCCGTGATAGATCAGGTCCAGGCTCTCCATCGTCAGTTCGCCGCCGACGATGACGACGGGGCGCTGCGTCTGCACCCAGCGCCGGTCGGAGTACTCGGCGGTGCGCGGGTCCGCGATGCCGCCGAGACCCACCTGGTCGCCGCTGTTCGGCGTCTGGAAGGGCACCGGGCGATGCAGGTTGAGGTCGAAGAACTGGATGATCTGGCCGTCGGCTTCGATGGCGTAAGGCACGGCGATGTTGCCGCCCAGCATCTTACCGATGCGCTCGGCGAGCATGCTCTTGCCGTTGCCCGGCGCGCCGAAGAGGAACAGGGACCGCCCGGCGTTAACCGCCGCGCCCACCTTGTCGATCATGTCCTGGGTGAGGATCATGCCGGTAAGGGCGTTATGGACCACCTGCCGGTCGATGCGGGGCCGGCGCTGGGCCTGGATGAGCACGATCTCGATATACTTGTTCAAGGGCACCGGGGCGGGGCCGACATACGCCGAGCGGCGCAGGGCCGCTTCCGCGCGGTCCATGCCCTTGCGCGTCAACAGGTACTGGTAGCCGGCTTCGCCCAGGCCGCTCGTGCCCGTGACCTCCAGCAACTCCTCGCGCTTGAGGGCCACGGTCAACTGATCCAGCACGCCATAGAACGGCAGGCGAATCTGCGCGGCCAACTCGTGCCCGTTGAGGTAGCTGGTGTAATAGAGCGTCTTGAGGATCAGGTCGCTGACGATGCTGGGGTTGAGGCCGCTGGCGACGATGGTCTTCGGCTCAGCGAGGTAATTGCCGATCGGCGGGGCCGCGCCGGCTGCGCTCGGCGGCGGCGCTGCAACCGGGGGGGGCGCCGGCGCCTGGGCGACCATGGCCGCGCCGCCTACCGCGCCGCCATCCGGACCGGCGGCAAACCCATACTCGGCAGTCTCGTTCGTCCGATCTTCGGACGAGCCGGCCCCTCCCTGGAGGCGATGAATTAGGGGACTCAACGGGTCACTCTCCTTGCGCGTGGCGGTACACTACAGGGGAACCAACAACCCACGAGCCGGATCGGCAGGGTGCACGCCTAACTCTCCGATCAGGCCGGTGAACCTAGTCCGAGTATAACAGGTGGCCTGGGGGGTGTCAATCATTTGTGGCACCAGCCGGCGCGCGCCGGAACGAGCGCACGCCGCGCCAGGATCGACAAACCGAGCGCTTCTGCGCTAAAATGAGGCGTAAATTTTCCACCCGAACCGATGCCCGTACCCGAAAGTCCCTGGGGAGCAGGGGGTTAGCGGTAACACCGGGGTAGCAGATAGGGACGCCCGGTCCCCGCGGGTCCAGGGGGCGCGGCATACACACCCCGCCGGGCGGTTTACGGCTGGTGGTGCATAGATAGGCGCGGGAGCAACGCGCGTCAGCCGCCGTAGCTGGCCCGCAGGGCGGCCATGGCCTCGGCCACGCTCTGCTGTTTGCTGTAGACCGCCGAGCCGGCCACCAGCACCCGCGCCCCGGCCTCGACCACCAGCGGCGCCGTCGCTGGATGGATGCCGCCGTCGACCTCGATCTCGCATGACAGGTTGCGCTCGTCGAGCATCCCGCGCAGGCGACGGAGCTTGGGCAGCATGCTGGCGATGAAGTCCTGCCCGCCGAAACCGGGGTTGACCGTCATGATCAGCACCAGATCGACATACTCCAGGATTTCCTCGATCATCACCAGCGGCGTGGCCGGGTTCAGCGCCACCCCGGCCTGCTTGCCCAGGCCCTTGATCTGTTGCACGGCGCGATGCAGATGCACGGCGGCTTCCTGATGCACGATGATCAGGTCGGCGCCGGCTTTGGCGAAGGCCGGGATGTGCAGTTCGGGCCGCACGATCATCAGGTGGGCTTCGACCAGCATGCCGGTGACGCCGCGCACAGCTTCGACAATGCCCGCACCCATCGTGATGTTGGGCACGAAGGTGCCGTCCATCACGTCGATCTGCAGGCGGCGGGCGCCCGCTGCCTCGACCGCGCGCACCTGCGCGCCGAGCTGGGTGAAGTCCGCGGAGAGAATGGACGGGCAGATCTCGACATCGGTGCGCCGGGGGGTGGTCATCGGTGCAACTCCGCGGCAGCGGCCTCGTCCAGCATCCAGGTCAGCCGGCCATTGGGCACGCACACCAGTTGCGCCGGGTAGGGTTCGGGATTCTCGGCGCTGCCCAGGATCTCGCCCACGATCCCGGCTTTGCCCGCCCCGGCCACCAGGAAGACGACGTGCGTGGCGGCATTCAGCACGGGCAGCGTCATGGTCAGGCGATCCACGGGAGGCGGCAGGCGCCCCGGTGGGGTCGGCACCACCAGGCGATCCTGCTCGTGCAGCGCCGGCTTGCCGGGGAACAGCGAGGCGGTATGGCCGTCATCGCCCAGGCCGAGCAAGACCAGGTCGAAGCGGGGAAACTCGCCCGCCTTCAGCTTGAAGTGCCCCACCAGGTCCTGCGCCGCCGCCCCCGCCGCCGTGTTTTCGTCGGGGTAGTCGGTCACCATGCGGTGGATATTCGCATCGGGCACCGGCACCTTTGACAGCAGGGCATCATAGGCCATGCGATAGTTGCTGTCCTTGCTGTCGGCGGGCACATAGCGCTCATCGCCCCAGAAGAAGTGGATGAGCGGCCAGTGGATCCCCTCGCGATAGTTGTCGCCGGCCAGCAATTCGTACATGGCGCGAGGCGTCGAGCCGCCGGCCAGGGCGACTGAGATCGTGCGCCAGTCCACCCCGGCGGCAAGGGCCAGAGCGGCGAACATGTCCGCCGCCCGCGTCGCGAGGTCCGCAGCGTCGCGGGCCACAATCACTTCCACATCGGGTTGATCCATCATTGGCTCCTGGCTTAGAATCGCGGGTCGAAGCTGCTGTGGCGTGACTCCGTCCCCAGTTGGGCGCTGATCTCGGCCCGGCGGCTATAGGACAGGCTGGACCAGGACATCGTGCCGGCCATGATCAGGGCTTCCTCGTAGATCGGGTCGTGGCCGAACTGCTCCATCTCGGTATCGAGCAAGCCAACCTCGTCGGGCATCGAGTAGCGCACCTTGCGGGCCGTCGTCTCGGTCCCTTCGCGCTCCACCACGCAATCGACATACATGCTGTCGCCGGCCAGGCTGATGCTGAACGTCATCGGGTTGGCCTCGTTGGTCGTCAGGCGCACGCTGGTGATAGAACCGGAAGCACCGGCGTTTTGTCCAACGCTCAGCACGATGGGGATCGAGCGCATACCCTGGCGCAGAGTCAACACAAAATTACCGGGCGCGCTCCGACCCGTGGGCGGCGCGCTGGAGTGGAACTCCCAGTTGAGGCGCGTCGCCAGCCAGGCGGCATAGAGGAAGCCCTGCACCGGGTTGGGGGTGCCGCCCTCGGCGGGCGCGGCGTACTGCACCTCGATACTGCCCATGCGCCACAGGCTGGCGTTCAAGTCGGGCGCGTCGAAGACGGCGGCGGTGGCTTCGCGCCAGCCGCCCATGCGCTGCCAGTTAAAGTCGGTGGGGGCATAGCGCACCGTGTCGTTGTGCCGGGCCGCGGGATCGGCAGCGCGGGCCATCGCCAGCAGGCCCGCCACGGGATCGGGGAAGGTCTGCGAGTCGACGATCAGCCGGTCGATGCTGTCTTCCAGGTGGGAAAGCACAGTGTTATTAAACGGGGGGCCCGCCGCCCACCAGAGGAACACGGGCAGGTCGGTGATCAGCAGGTTTAGCGCCAGGTTGGAGACGCGGGTGAGCGCTTCCGAACTGTTGGCGCTGATGGTCACCTGCTCGCAGCAGACGTGCTTGCCGCTGGTATCGGCGATCTCGCAGTGGGCCGAGAGGGTGGCTTCCAGATCGTTATCGGCGTTCGGGTCCACCCCGTCAGGGGCGGCGCCTCGCGTGACGCCGCTACGGTTGACGACCATGATCGTGCGGCAGGGGTGGCGGCCCACGATGCGGCGGACGGTATCGGTGGCCGCATCCGCCTGGTCGTCGTTCTCTACGTAGACCACCAGGTTCAGCGCGCGCATCAGCGTGACGGAGACTTTGCCCTCGTTTTCGCCGCCGCTGGTGGTCGATTTCCAGATCTGGATCAACTCGCGGTCGAGATTGTCCACCGCCACCGGCATCGTGCCGCCGTGCACCATGTCGCGCAGCGCCGAAGCGCTGTGGCGGTCGGGCCGGACATTCGGATCGCTCTGCGCCACCGCGTCGAGGTTCGAGTTATGGATTTCGCGCCGCATCCCGGCATCCATGTGGTCCAGCACGTGGGTCACCGGCTGGGTGTCGCCGGGCGTGCTGGGCATAGCGGGCGGGCCGAGATCGCCGGCCTGGTCGGGTGGTAAGCCCTGGTGCGTGGAGCGGTCGGGCGCGAGGCGGGCCGGGCGTGTGTCCTCCGGCCCCGCCGCGCCGGGCACCGACTGATCGGCCAGCGCCTGCACTTCCTGATCCTGGGGTGCCGGACCCCGCTTCTCGTCGTCGTCCATGGTAAGTCTCCCATCTAGGGCGTGAGTGGGCTGCAAGCCGCTTCGTCTCGACTGCTGCGCGAACGACGGTTCGCTATTCCTACATTATATGCCATGCCGGGATGGCGGGGCACCCGGCACGGCGCAACCGGCCCGCGGCAATGCAGCCGGCGCGGGGCTACAGCCGGCGCCAGACGCGCCCGTCGCGGGCGATCAAGCGGTCGGCCTCCTCCGGCCCCCAGCTCCCGGCCTCATACTTCGGGATATCGACGGGCGCCTGCTCCTGCCAGCCGTCGATGATCGAGGTCACGATCTCCCAGGCTTGCTCCACTTCATCACGGCGGGTGAACAGCGTCGAGTCGCCAAGCATCGCATCCAGCAAGAGGCGCTCATAGGCGTCGGCGGGTTCGATGCCGAACGAGGTGCCGTAGCGGAAATCCATGTTGACCGGGCGCACGCGCATCAGCGGGCCGGGGATCTTCGACGCCACCTTGATCGTGGTGCCTTCGTCGGGCTGGATGTGGACGACCAGCGAGTTCGGGTCGAGGCCGTCCATGCTGTGGCGGAAGAGCAAGTGGGGCACCTGCTTGAACTGCAAGGCGATCTCGGTGCTGCGCTTGGGCAACCGCTTGCCGGTGCGCAGGTAGAACGGCACGCCCGCCCAGCGCCAGTTCTCGACGAACAGTTTCAGGGCCACATAGGTCTCGGTGACGGAATCGGGGTTGACGCCCGGCTCCTGGCAGTAGCCCGGCACCGGCTGGCCGTTGATGGCCCCGGCGCTGTACTGCGCGCGCACCGTGCGCGTCTGCACCTGCTCGCGGGTCAGCGGATGGATGCCGCGCAACACCTTCACCTTTTCGTCGCGCACGGCGTCGGCGTCGAAGGCGACCGGCGGCTCCATGGCGACCAGGCAGAGCGTCTGCATCATATGGTTCTGCACCATATCGCGGATCGCCCCGGAGTTGTCGTAGTACGACGCCCGGCCCTCGATGCCGATATTCTCGGCCACGGTGATCTGCACGTTGTCGATATAGCGGTGGTTCCAGATCGGCTCGAAAATGATATTGCCGAAGCGGAAGACCAGCAGGTTCTGGACGGTCTCCTTGCCGAGATAGTGGTCGATGCGGTAGATCTGGCGCTCGCTGAAGACCGCATGCAACTGGCGGTTCAGTTCGCGGGCGCTGCGCAGATCCCGGCCAAACGGCTTCTCCACCACCAGGCGGCTCCATCCCTTGTCGCGTTCGGGATCGCGCGTCGACTCGCGCGAGACCATGCCTGCCTTGCCCAGGTTGGCCGCGATCGCCGGGTAGGCATCGGGCGGGGTCGCCATATAGTAGAGCACGTTGCGCCCGGTGCCCCGTTCCTGATCCACCTGGGCCAGCTTTTCCCTGAGCCGTTTGAAGCCGGCTTCATCGTGGAACTCGCTCTGGACATAAAAAATGCCCTGGGAGAAGGTCTCCCAGACCTGGGGTTGCACGGGACGGTTGCGCGAAAACTCGTTGAT
>DASSGZ010000069.1:0-5033 GCA_035693165.1 Chloroflexia bacterium
AGCCCGGTGGGGAAGACGGCGACCAGCAGCAGCGTGCGGTCGGCCACGGAGGCCGGGTGCTCCTGGCGCACCAGCCGCCAGAGGATCGCCAGCGCGGCCAGGAAGCTGAGATTGCTGATCAGCAGCCCGGCCAGCACGAAGTTGCCGTAGACCGGGTCGCCGACATGCAGGCCGATAAGGTCGAAGCCGGCCATCAGGCCGCGCACCAGGGCGGGATAGAGCGGGCAAAAGGCAAGGTTCGAGCCGGTCTCCGGGGTCCAGGCGAAGTAGCCGTCGTGGACGATGCGCCAGTACCAGGTGGCGTCCCACATCAGCGCGCCCTCGACCAGCAGCCCCTTGGTGCGCGCCGGGTCTCCCGCCAGCAGTTGCTGCGCACCGATCCAGCCGCCTAGCAGCACCACGAAGCGCGACACGACGAAGGCGAGCAGGGCGGCCCGCCACGCCCGCGGCCAGAGCGACGGCGGCGGTCCGGCGTCCAGGTCGGCCGCCGGGAGCGGCGGCGCCGTCAGGGCGGCGGCAGCGACCGGGAGGTCACTCCCATTCAATGGTGGCGGGTGGCTTGCTGGTAATGTCATAGACGACGCGATTGACTCCCGGCACCTCGTTGACGATGCGGTTGCTGATGCGGCCCAGCACGTCGTAGGGGATGCGCGCCCAGTCCGCCGTCATGCCGTCCACGCTGGTCACGGCGCGGATCGCCACGGCGTGCGCGTAGGTGCGGAAATCGCCCATCACGCCCACGCTCTGCACGTTGGTCAGCACGGCGAACGACTGCCAGATCGCGCGCTCCAGCCCGGCGGCGCGCAGTTCCTCGCGCATGATGGCGTCGGCGCGGCGCAGCGTGACCAGGCGCTCCGCCGTGACCGGGCCGAGCACGCGCACCGCCAGCCCAGGGCCGGGGAACGGCTGGCGCCACACGATCTCGTCCGGCAGGCCCAGGGCCGATCCCACCGCCCGCGCCTCGTCCTTGAACAGGTAGCGCAACGGCTCGATCAGCCGGAACTGCATGTCGGCGGGCAGGCCGCCGACGTTATGGTGCGTCTTGATGCGTACCGCGGCTTTGCGCTCCGGCGTGGAACTCTCAATCACGTCCGGGTAGAGCGTGCCCTGGGCCAGGAAGGCCACCGGACCGATGCCCCGCGCCGCTTCCTCGAACACGCGGATGAACTCCGCGCCGATGCGCTTGCGCTTCTCCTCCGGGTCGCTCACCCCGGCCAGCCGGTCCATGAAGCGGCCCGCCGCCTCGACGATGCGCAGGTCCACCTGCATATGGCGACCAAAGGTCTCCATCACCTGGTCGGCCTCGCCCTCGCGCAGCAGGCCCGTGTCCACGAAGATGCAGGTAAGCTGGTCGCCGATGGCGCGGTGCAGCAGCGCGGCCACCACCGCCGAGTCGACCCCGCCGCTCAGGCCGCACAGCACGCGCTCCTGGCCCACCGTGTCGCGGACGCCGGTCACGGCTTCCTCCACGAACGACGCGGGACTCCAATCGCCGCGCAGCCCGGCCACGCGGAACAGGAAATTAGCCAGCAGGCGCGCCCCCTGCGGCGTGTGCACCACCTCGGGGTGGAACTGGATGCCGTAGATCGGCACACCCGCGCCCGCATTCGCGGCGCGGCCCATGGCGGCGAAGGGCGCGTTGGCGCTGGTGCCCAGCACCGCGAAGCCCGGCGGCGGCGCCTCGATGCGGTCGCCGTGGCTCATCCAGACCGGGAACGGGTCAGGCAACTCGGCCAGCAGCGGCGACTCGCGTCCCACCGTGGTCTGGTCCACGGCGGCGGGCCCGTACTCGCGGTGCGTGGACGGCGCCACCTGCCCGCCCAGGTCGTGGGCCAGCAACTGCATGCCGTAGCAGATGCCCAGCACCGGCACGCCCGCGTCGAGCACGAAGGGCGGCAGCGTGGGCGCGTCCGTCTCGTAGACGCTGGCCGGGCCGCCGGACAGGATGAAGGCGCGCGGGGCCAGCGCGGCAACCTGGGCGTCGGGCGCATCCCAGGGCAGCAGTTCGCAATAGACGCCCGCCTCGCGCACCCGGCGCACGATAAGCTGGCTGGTCTGCGATCCGAAATCGAGCACGACCACGGTCTCATGGCCGCTGGGGTGCGGGGCGGCGGGCGGGGCCTCCGGTGGCTGAGCCAAAGTAACAGGTCTCCTCTGCTGGCACGCTTGGTGCTCCGTATGCGCGGCGGGCGCACTACGCGCCCGGCGCATTATACCACGGAGCCGCGCCCCCAGACCAGCACCGGGCTGCTATGGACGCGCTCCCGCCGGCTGTAGCCGCCGGCCAGGCGCACACTGTAGGGGCGAACCGATGTGTCCGCCCTGGCCGGGTGCCGTAGGGGCGGATCGGCGTGTCCCCCCTGGTTGGGTGCCCGGATGCTTGACTTTGCAACCGCCCGCCGGGTCACTGTCGCCGGTTTGACAAACCCGCAACCGGGCCATACAATTAAAGTAGCCTCGTGCTGCCCCTGGCGGCGCCCGGCTTGTAGCTTGAAGGAGCGCAAACCATGCCCGAGAGTGACGCACATCGACTGCTGGACTTCATCGTCCATAACCGGCTCGCCACGATCGAGGAGAAGCAAGCCGAATTCACCGCGCGGGCGCTCGATGCCGACGACCAGGTCCAGGTGCAGACGGCGCACGATGTGCAGACCGAAGCCGAAGCGGCCAGCCGCCTGTTCCCGGCCTTTGTCGCCGGGCTGCGCTACGCGGCGGGCAATCGCGGGTCCAAACAGGCCCTCGTCTTCGACGACGCCGACCCGCAGCAAAACGCCATGGCCGACGCTCTGATCCGCTTCCTGGTCAAGTCGCACCTGGCGACGGTCGAGACCGAGGACCTGGGCGAGAGTCACTACCGCTACCATCTCACCGTCGATTGGCCCGGCCTGGAGCGCATCGCCACGCTGGCCCATGTCGATCTCAACGCCGCGTTAGCGGACTGAGGCCACACACGATCCATGCCCGAACCCGCCGGCCCGCCCAACGCTCCCGCTTCGCCCCCTCCCACGTCCCATGACGGCGGCGCCGGGCGGTTGGGCGGCGCGCCGGGCGCCCCGCTGCCCCCGCTGGAGGCGGCGTTGCACTACCAGTTTCAGCAGCCCGATCTCCTGCGCGCCGCGCTGGTCCACCGCTCGTATCTGCACGACGTGCCCGAAGGGGCCGCCGGGTCGAACGAGCGGTTGGAGTTTCTGGGCGATGCGGTGCTGGGCTTCGTGGTCGCCCGGCGGCTCTACCTGCGCCACCCCGACAAGCCCGAAGGCCAGCTCACCAACATGCGCGGCGCGCTGGTGCGGCTCAGCCGGCTCAGCGCCTGGGGTGCGGAACTGGACCTGGGCCGCTATCTGTACCTGAGCAAGGGCGAAGAGGCCCAGGGCGGGCGCGAGCGGCCCACCATCATCGGGCGGGCCATGGAGGCGCTGCTCGGCGCCCTCTACCTGGACGGCGGCCTTGACGCCGTGGAAACCGTGCTCGGCCACTTCCTCGACGAGACCACCGAGAGCGAGGTGGCCGCCGTGCTTACCGCCGATTACAAAAGCCAGTTGCAGCGCGCCGTACAGGCGCGCTCGAAAAGCGCCCCGCAGTATCGCCTGGTCGATACCAGCGGCCCCGACCACGCCCTCGAATTCACCGTCGAGGTCTGGGCCGGGGATCGCCTGCTGGGCCGGGGCGTTGGCCGCAGCAAACAACAGGCCGAACAGGCCGCCGCCCAGGCGGGCCTGCAAGCCCTCGAAGACACCCCCGACGGCGCGCCGGATGACACCGGGCCGCCGGACGATCCCCCGGAGACAGTGTAAACCGCATGTGTGATACGCACGAAGAACTGGTTATCTTTACCGGCAATGCCAACCCGGCGCTGGCCCGCGCCGCGGCGGCCTACCTCGGCACCCCGCTGGGCGCCGCCGAAGTGTTTTCCTTCAGCAACGAGAATATCTTCGTCAAGCTCAACGAAAGCGTGCGCTCCAACGACGTGTTCATCATTCAGCCGACGTGCCACCCGGTGAACCAGTCGATTATGGAGTTGCTGATCATGATCGACGCCGTCAAGCGCGCGTCGGCGGCGCGGATCACGGCGGTCCTGCCCTACTACGCCTACGGGCGCACCGACAAGAAGGACCAGCCGCGCGTGCCCATCACCGCCCGCCTCATCGCCGATATGATCACCGTGGCCGGCGCCCAGCGGCTCATCACCGTCGACCTGCACGCGGGCCAGATCCAGGGCTTCTTCAACATCCCGGTGGACGAGCTAACGGCCGTCTACTTGCTGGCCCGCTACTTCCGCGAAAAGCGCCTGTCCAACCCCGTCGTCGTCTCCACCGACATCGGCAACGCCAAGCGGGCGCGCAACTTCGCCGAACTGCTCGGCGCCCCGCTGGCGATCGTCGAAAAGCGGCGCGTGGGCAACGCCGACCGCGCCGAGGTCCTGAACCTGATCGGCCATGTGCAGGGCCACCAGGCGGTGCTGGTGGACGACGAGGTGGACACCGGCGGCTCGATCACCCTGGCCGCCAACACCTGCCTGGCCTACGGCGCCACCGATGTCTACGCCTGCTGCGTCCACCCGGTACTCAGCGGCCCCGCCGTCGAGCGCCTGGCGAACAGCCCCATCCACGAACTCGTCTGCACGGACACCATCCCGATCCCGCCAGAGAAGATGATCGATAAGTTCAAGGTGCTGAGCGTGGCCCCGCTGATCGGCGAAGCGATCCAGCGCGTCCACACCGGCGGCTCGGTCGGCATGATGTTCGAGAACGAGCGCCAGGCCCTGCAAGCCGAGCGCGCCGCCCACGCCGAGACTTAGCTTTCCGCGCTATTCTATTGTAGTCGCGCGATTGATCGCGCCGTACTCGTTGGTCGTCAGCGCGTCCTTGGCCCTGGCCCGCCCCGACGCGCCCATCGCAGGAGCAGAACCGCCATGCCGCCCGGAGATCAGCCGCCCGCCGCCGACAGCGCCAATAGACGGCCGCTACTCGCGCCGGGCGCCAATCCACCTACATCCAGGAACCGCCAAATCATCGCGGGATCCATTGCCGTCG
>DASSGZ010000070.1:0-8679 GCA_035693165.1 Chloroflexia bacterium
CTTGGCAAGACTTTGGGGCTTTGCCAACCAGCAAAAGCTGTTGGAACATTTCCAGGATCACGGAGCCGATTTTAACGCGACCACACCAATATGAACAAAGGGCGATAGCGTTTTTGCGTCCCCCGGCTCCGACGCGCCCCTGACTTGGCGCCCAACCTCGCCCCCGGCCCCCCGCCGCCGGGAGGGGAGATCGCCGGCCTGCCATCGGCGCCCTCCTTCCCGCGGCGGGAAGGGGGGGTTGGGGGGGTTAGGTTGGCCCGCGGCGGCTACGGCATCTTGTCGATGATGCGCTGCATTTCCTCCGCGCTGAACGCGCGCAGCGTCATGCCGTGCGTCATGCCCTTCTCCGCGATGGTCAGGGCCGCCGCCGAGACCATCATCTCGTCGGGCCACTCCGAGATGGCGATGAAATCATACGGCCCGTGCGTCCAGTAGGTGCCCAGCACGCGGCCGCCCGCCTGCTCGACCATCTTGATGTTGGCTTCGACCCGCTTCACCGCGTTCTTGACGTCCTTGACGCCGTCGTCGGTCCATTGAAATAGCGAAATATACACAGGCATGGTGTACCTCCAGGGGCCGCCGCCGCGGGCCGCGCAGACGCGAGCGGCGGGCGCATCAGATGGCCGTACTCAGCACTCCGCACGCAACACTCTGCCCTCGCCGGCTCAGGGGGGAGTCAGCCCGAAATGCTGGTAGTTCTTCTCGATGAAGGCGCGCCACTTGTCCGGCACCTCCTCCATGGGGTAGATGGCCTCGACCGGGCAGGCGTCTACGCAGAGGCCGCAGTCAATACATTCTTGCGGGTGAATGTACAAGATCTCCCAATTCTCGTTCTTGCCGTAGATACAGTCCACCGGGCAGACATCCACGCACGCGGTGTCCTTCTTGCCGATGCACGGTTCGGCGATGATATGAGTCACGGGGCTTTCTCCTGGTCGCGGAATGGGCAACCTCCATGAATAGAGGCGAGCTAC
This sequence comes from Chloroflexia bacterium, assembly GCA_035693165.1. Lineage (GTDB taxonomy): Bacteria > Chloroflexota > Chloroflexia > QHBQ01 > JAICKM01 > JAICKM01. The sequence goes on from DASSGZ010000070.1 coordinate 975, forward strand.
AGGGGCCGCGGGACGTGGGATCGTCCCACCCGTGCGGGGAAGGCCGGAGAGGAAGGCGGGGGGCCGGGACGGCAACGGGGGGCAAAGGTGGGTTAGCTCTATCCTACTACCATCCAGGTCGGGTGTCAATGCCTGCGCCTGCGGCGCCACCGCCCTGGGGCGTGTGCAAGATCTGACCTTTGCCGGTCGGCAGCGGGGATCGCTGCGCGCCACGTGTGTGACCCGGACCGGGGCCACGGACCACGACGTGCTGTTGCGGACGACCGATGGCGGCACTACCTGGACCGCTGCGCCCGCGCCTACCACCACGGTCAGCCCCACCGCGCTGCCGCCGCTGCATCTCCCTGTCGGAACGTCCGCATGGTTCGTCGATGAATATGAGGGATGGTTTCCGGATCCCGGCACCGGGTCGCTGGGTTCCAAGCCCCCCACCAACGACCCGGCGTCCATCATTCAGGCCGACCGCCGCCTACTGCTCCCCGCGGGCCGTGGCGCGGTCGGCCAGCAGGTGGGCGTAGAGGTCGTGGTCGCGGCGGGAATAGAGCACGAACAGCACCAGGGTGAGGCCGGTGCCCGCGCGCACGTGGGCGGCCACGGTGTCCAGGGCAATCGGGGCGGCCTCTTCGATGGGATAGCCGAACACGCCCGTGCCCAGCGAGGGGAAGGCGATGCTGCGCGCGCCCGCCTCCTCGGCCAGGCGCAGGCTGGCGGCATACGCCCCGTGCAGCAACTGGGCATCCTCGGGCCGCCGCCGGTAGACCGGGGCCACCGCGTGGACCACCCAGCGCGCCTGCAACCGCCCGGCCCCGGTGATCGCCGCGCTGCCGGTGGGGCAGCCGCCGATCCGTTTGCATTCCTCGGCGATGCTCGGGCCGCCCGCCCGGCGGATGGCGCCGTTGACGCCCGTGCCCCCGGCGAGCCGGTCGTTGGCCGCGTTCACCAGCACGTCCGCCGCGATAGTGGTAATGTCGCCCTGCCGTAATTCCAGCCGGGTTTGCCCGATCTGTAAATGGTCCACCGCGCTACCTCCTTGCCCGCCCGCGCCGGTCCTCGCGGGATGGCGCGCCCTATTGCCGCGCCTTGCGTTGCGCCTGCGCCTGGCCTTCATCCACCAGCTTTTGCGCGCGCTCGGGGCCGAAGCGGCCCTTGGGCGTGAATCGCTTGCCCTTGATCGTGTTGTAGGAGACGAAGAAATGCTCGATCTCCTCCACCAGATTCGGGCTGATCTGGTCCAGCGATTTGATCTGGTGGTGATCATGCGATTCGGTGGCGACGGCGATGAGCCGGTCGTTGCGCTCGGTCTTGCCGTCCTCTGTCTGCTCGGCCTCGATCACGCCGATGAGCCGCGCGGGCACCAGGCACCCGGCGAAGGCCGGCTCGTCCATCAGCACGAGCACATCCAGCGGGTCGCCGTCCCCGCCCTGCGTGGCCGGGATATAGCCGAAGTCGAAGGGGAAGACCGCCCCCGCGGGCAACACGCCGCTGAGCTTAAACAGCCCGCGCTTCTCGTCGTACTTGAACTTGTTGCGGCTGCCCTTCGGCGTCTCGATAATCACATTCAACGCCCCGGTTTCCTGGTCGACGGCGCCCAGTTCGGCCACGGGCGTCGGTTTCTGCTGTGCCATGCGTTCTCCCACTCCTTCGCGGTATTCGCCTGGATGCCGCCCGCACCGTTGTCTGTATCAGGATTCATGCCGCCCCCGGATGGAAAGGAGGCCGCACGTCCGATGCCGCCTCGTCAATATGCTATAATCTCTCAGAGATCGATCATCATACCCGCAAGGAGCATTGAATGCCCTCTCAGCCCATGGCCGAGGTATTCGGATATCGCATCGATGATTTTTCGACGGAAGCCCAGCGCCACCGGACTCATCATCTCTGCCCTTTCAATAACAAAGTTCCTAACTGCACGAAGGACAAGGCCAATGACCCTCTAGGCGTGTGCAGCATCTACAACCGCAATGATGTCACTGTCACCTGTCCGATTCGCTTCCGTGAAAACTGGCTGATTGCAACGGACGCCGCTGAGTTCTTCTTTCCGCCCGGCACGAATTGGACATCGCTCACCGAGATCCGGCTTGACGACGCCAACGGCAAGTCAGCGGGCAATATCGATGTCGTACTGGTATCTTACGATGACGAGGGGCGCCTTACCGATTTCGGCGCGCTTGAAGTTCAGGCGGTCTATATATCGGGCAATGTCCGCAAGCCTTTCGCGTCATACATGGAAAATCCTCCGGCGCACGCACAACTCAACTGGCAGGGCCAGAAGGATTATCCGCGCCCCGACTTTCTCTCATCGTCCCGTAAACGCCTCGCTCCGCAACTCATTTACAAGGGCGGTATCCTGCATTCGTGGGGCCGTAAGATGGCGGTCGCTGTGGACAAGGCATTTTTCGCCGAACTGCCCGCCCTGCCACAGGTCGATCCGGCGGATGCCGAAGTGGTGTGGTTTATCTACGACCTGCCGCTCGGCGCACAGGATAACCGTTACCACATGACAAGGGTGCAAGCGGTGTACACGCAGTTCACGGCGGCGCTGGACCGCATCACAACGGCGACCCCTGGTCCCGAAGCCAGGTTCCGCGACTTGTTGCAAAGCAGACTCGATCAGAAGCATCGAGCAGCGCGTCTCGGCCCCGCGTTGATCAGTCTGGCAGAGGTGTTCGAGGACACCTCCGGTGAAGCGGTGGAGGAAGAATAGAGATGAACGGCCGCGACCATTTCGAGGGCATCGTCAATGTCGCCTCGGTGCCCCAGCGCAGCCCCTTCCGGTATCCCGGCGGCAAGACCTGGCTGGTGCCGCACCTACGCACCTGGCTACGCAGCCTGCCGCAGCGCCCGGCCCTGTTCGTCGAACCGTTTGCCGGCGGCGGTATCATCTCCCTGACCGTTGCCTTCGAGCATCTGGCTGATCATGTGATCATGGTGGAGCTCGATCCCCAGGTGGCGGTGGTGTGGCGGACGATCCTGGAGGGCGACGCCGACGGGCTGGCGCGCCGGATCGCCGGATTCGATCTGAACCTGGACACACTGACCGCCGCCCTGGCCCGCCCACCCGAGACGACCCAGGACCTGGCTTTTCAGACCATTCTGAAGAACCGCACTAATCGGGGTGGCATCCTGGCGCCCGGCGCGGGCAAAAGCAAATATGGCGAGAACGGCAAGGGCATTCTCTCACGCTGGTATCCCGACACCATCCGGCGGCGGATTCTCGACATTGCCTGGATTCGGCAGCGTATTACCTTCATCGAAGGTGACGGGTTGGGGGTCGCCCGCCAGCACGCGGCCAACTCACAAGCGGTGTTCTTTATCGACCCGCCTTACACCGCCTCGATAAAGCGGGCCGGCAGCCGGCTTTATACCCACTCGGACATCGACCACGACGAACTATTTCGGATCGCCGGGACTTTTGCCGGCGACTTCCTTATGACCTACGACGACGCGCCCGAACTGCACGCGCTGGCGGCCCGCTACGGGTTCTGTACGGAGCTTGTCGCCATGAAAAACACCCACCACGCCGAAATGACCGAGCTACTGATCGCACCCAGCTTCGCCTGGAAGCCGCCGGCCCACATGGAAACCCTCGCGATGAAGTTCTACTAGTCAGGCCCGCGCCCCCGCTCACGGTGCCAGGGTCCCAACTACCGACAGGCCGCGCAGGCGGCCTTCGTACCCGTAGCCCGCCCTTTCAAGGGCCGGGCACCCCCGCTCAGGGGGCCAGCGCCCCGGTCCAGGCCAGGCGGTCGCGCAGGCGGAAGGCGTCGTAGACGGCGTGGCAGGTAGGGTCGTTGTTGAAGTAGGCGTAGACATCGCGCCCAGCGCCGTGGGCCGCCGCGATGCGCCCGGCCCAGAAGTCGAGTTCGCCGTCGCTGAAGCCCACGTCGTAGAGTCCGCCGTGGAAGCGCAGATAGAGAAACGGCCCGGTATCGGGCACCTCCATGGGCGTGGACCAGCCGCCGACGGCGCGCACCAGCGCGCAGCCCGCCTGCCCCAGCAGGTGCAGGATCTCGGGCGCGAACCACGAGCCGTCGCGGAACTCGAAGGCATGGCGCGCGCCCGGCGGCAGGTGGTCCAGGAAGTAGGCCAGCCGCGGCGCGTCGGCGGGCATGCCCGGCGGAAGCTGGTAGAGGAACGGCCCCTGGTGCGGCCAGAGCCCTTGCGCGGCATGACTGAGCCGGGCCAGCGGTTCCTCCGGCCCATAGAGGCGCTTGTGGTGGGTCAGGTAGCGGCTGGCCTTGACGGCGAAGGTGAAGCCGTAGTGGTGCCCGGCCTGGTGCGCCCAGGCGCGGAAGTTGTCCTGCGTGGGCAGGCGGTAGAAGCTGCGGTTGATCTCGACGGTGGGGAAGTGGCGGGCATAGTAGCTGAGCCAGGCCCGCTGCGGCAGGTCGGGCGGGTAGAAGCAGCCGATCCAATGCCGGTAGACCCACCCCGACGTGCCGATCCAGATCATAGATCTCCTCGCGCCAGGCGGCGGTGCCCGCGCCCCCCGGTGGCGCTCGATGCCGGCCAGAGCAGCCGGCGCCTATTGCCTGAAACGTGGCGGCGGCGATTCCGTTTCGGCGGGGGCGCAGCAAGAGGGCCGGGTAGCGGGAGAAGCTACCCAGCCCCCGCCGGCGCGATCTATTTCCGCAAGCTGCCCGCCTGGACCACGAGGCGCGCGAACTCCTGCACGTCGGCATCGTTCGCCAGTTGCGCGGCGGCTCGCGCGGCCAGCGTTTGCACCTGGGCCAGGGGGATGGCGGGCTCATCGCCCCGCAGCCACCCGGCAAAGCCCGCGGCGGCCACCGCCAGTTGCCAGTCCGGGGCCGCCTGCGCGGCATCGCTGATGAAGCGGGTGCGGGCGAAGGGTTGGGCAGCCTCGTACACCTGGCCGGTCAGCGCGTCGGCATAGCGGATCTGGACCGTCAGCGCCGAGCCGGTGCCCTGGCCGGTCAGCACCACCTCATAGAGCGCCGTCACGCTTTGCCCCGCGCCGACCTCGCCCGCGTCCACCTTGTCGTTGCGGAAGTCGCCGTCGGCAATGGCCCGCTTTTCGTAGCCCAGCAGCCGGTAGCGGCTGACCACCGCCGGGTTGAAGTCCACCTGGATCTTCGCGTCGCGGGCGATGACCTGCAGCGTGCCGGTCAGGTTTTCGCCGAACAGGCGCTGCGCGGCCTGGAGCGTATCGACAAACGCCGCGTTGCCGTTGCCCTGGTCGGCAAGCTGCTGCATCATCGGGTCGTTATAGCCGCTCATGCCGAACCCGACCGTCGTCAGGTCGATGCCCTGCGCGCTGTACTGGTGGATCACCTTCAAGATCGAGTCGGGTCCGGTCGCGCCCACGTTCGCCTCGCCGTCCGAGCAGAGGATGACGCGATTGATCGCGCCGCGCTTGAAGTGCCGGCCCGCCAGATCGTAGCCGGCGCGCAGCCCGGCCTCCAGGTAGGTGGCGCCGCCGATCTGCAACGAGTCGATGGCGGCCAGCATCTTGTCACGCGATTCGCCGCTGGTATGGTCGAGCACGACCTGGGTCTCGTTCGAGAAGATGACGATGGCGACCTGGTCAGTGGGGCGCAGTTGTTGCACCAGGGCGCGCAGCGAATCCTTCACCAGGGGCAGCCGGTTCGGCTGGTCCATCGAGCCGCTGACATCGATCACGAAGGTGAGCACGGCGTCCTGGCGCTGGGCCGGGTCGATGCGCCGGCCCTGGATGCCCACGCGCACGATCTGCGTTTCCCCCGCCGTGAAGGGCGACGGCGCGCCGTCCACGGTGATGCCGAAGGGCCCGTTGGTGGGCGCGGGATAGGGATAGTGGAAGTAGTTGATGAACTCTTCGGCGCGCACCAGGGCGGGCGGGGGGAGCTGGCCCGCGTTGAGGTAGTTGCGCACGTTGGTATAGGACGCCGTATCGACATCCATGCCGAAGGTCGAGAGCGGATCGGCGGCGGTGGCGATGAAGGCGTTCGCGGCGGGCGGCGCGGGCAGCGGCGTGGGTGGCGGTGCCTCGGCGGCGGCGACGGTACTCGCGGCGAGTGGCTGGACCGCGCGCAACTGGGCCGCATCCGCAGCGGCGGGCGCGACGGTGTCGGTGGCCGCGGCGGCCGGGGCAGTCATGCCGGTGGGAGCGGTGGCCCCGATGCTGCGCGCTTGCCCGGCGGCAGCAGGGGTGCCGGTGGCTTCCGCGCCGCACGCGGTCAGGGACGGCAGGAGCAGGATCAGCAGGCCCGCGGCCACACGGCGGGCAGGACTCAGTAGATGGGTGCGCATACGATCCTCCTTTGGACGAGCTTGCACCATCATTAGCCTTGTCGTCTTCACCTGCCTGCCCATGGTACAGGCGAGTTAGTGGGATGACGCGGGGTCGCCGCGGATTGTTCCCCGCCGCCACCGCTGATTTACCGGCGGTGGCACAGCGCAGCGAGGGATGCTTGCATAATCTTCAGGATTGGCGCGCGCCGCAAGGGGAATCTGGACAGATTGTAAGCGCTTCGGCGCCCGGTTGTAAGCGCCTGTTTCTTGAGGTCGCCCCGGCGGGGTGCGTATAATCAGGCATACCATCCCGAATTACGTCCCGCCTGGCCGGGACTCCGAAGGAGCAGGCATGTCCGGCGCCCCGCACTGGTCTTCACGGTCCACTCGCTTGACACGGCTAATCTTACTGATCGCACTACTGCTCACGCTGCCCGGCGTGTCCGTGGGCGCCGCATCCCAGCCCGTCGCCGCCGCGAGCGCCGAGGCCACCGCGACGGCCTGCCCCGCCGGGCAGTTCAGCGATGTGCCGCCCGAATCGACCTTCTACCCCTGGATCACGCACCTGGCCGGGGTGGGCGCCATTTCCGGCTACAGCGATTGCACCTTCCGGCCCGGCAACACCATTACCCGCGGCCAGGTCGCCAAGGTCATTATGCTGGCCTTCGCCATCCCGCTGGTCAACCCGCCGCAGGCCACGTTCAGCGATGTGCCGGTGGGGTCGCCGTTCTTCACCTACATCGAGACGGCGTATGCCCACGGCATCATCTCCGGCTACGCCGACGGCACCTTCCACCCGGCGGATAACGTGACGCGCGGGCAGTTGACGAAGATGGTGGCCCGCGGGCGCAACTGGCCGCTGCTCAACCCGGCGCAGCCCACGTTCACCGACGTGCCGCCCGCGCACCCGTTCTTCACCTATATCGAGACCAGCTATGCCCACGGCGTGATCTCCGGCTACACTTGCGGGACCGCCTGCCTGGAGTTCCGGCCCGGCAACACCTCGACGCGCGGCCAGGGCGCCAAGATCATCGACATCGCGGCCACGGGAGACGCCACCGCCACGCCCGGCGCCACCGGCACCGCCACGGCGACATCCACGCCGGAAGCCGGGCCGGAGCGCACCGCCACGACGACGGCGACCGCGGCCATCGTTCCTTCTGTGACCGGCACCGCCGCGACCGGCACCGCCACGGCGACGAGCACGGCACCGCCTGTCACCGGCACGGCCACGCCCACGCCCAAGGTCTCGCCCAGCAGCACGCCGACCGGCACGACCACGCCCACCCATACCGCCACGGCGACGGCCACGCCGACCGATACGCCGACGACCACACCGACCGATACCGCCACGGCCACGAATACGCCGACGAGCACGCCGACGGACACGCCGACTAATACCCCCACCGACACGCCCACGAACACGCCGACGGATACGCCGACCAATACGCCGACCGTGACTCCCACGGCCACC